>NZ_JCBAJO010000136.1:0-13154 GCF_059772245.1 Cupriavidus sp. R6-3 | reverse complement strand
GCGGCGGCGCGCGCGAACCGGCCACGGCCTCGTATCTGCCGGAGCGCATCACGGCGCGTTCGCGCACGCTGCTCGCCTTCGGCCGCGAGCTCGACGACGTGACGCTGGACGCCGTGCGCGCCCCGCAGGCCGGCGATCCCGGCTGGCAGTTCCGCCTCGACTCGCGCCAGATCGCCGGCCAGATGCAGTGGCGTGCGGTGCCGTCCAGCCCGGGCGGCGCGCTGACGCTGCGGCTGTCGCGGCTGAACATCCCCGACAGCCAGGACACCAGCAAGGTCGCCGACGCGCTGGCCGGCCAGATCGAGCAACTGCCGTCGCTCGACCTGCAGGCCGAGCGCTTCGAACTGCGTGGCCACGACTTCGGCAAGCTGCAGGTCAAGGCGCACAGCGCGCTCGACAATGGCGAACCGGTCTGGACGCTGGAATCGCTGACGCTGGAACAGCCCGGCGCGACGTTCACCGGCCAAGGCAGCTGGCGCGTGCCGCGCCGCGTGCGCGACAGCGGCAAGGCCGGCGGCCAGCGCCGCACACTGCTCAGCTTCAACGTCGACGTGCGCAATGCCGGCGATGTACTCGACCGGCTCGGCATGCCGCATACGCTGCGCGACGGCAAGGGCAAGCTCGAGGGCCGCATCCGCTGGATCGGCTCGCCGCTGGCGATCGACTACCCCTCGCTGAACGGCCGCGTGGCGCTCAAGCTCGAGAATGGCCAGATCGTCAGCGTCGAGCCCGGGGCGGCCAAGCTGCTGGGCGTGCTGAGCCTGCAGAGCGTGATGCGGCTGGTGACGCTGGACTTCCGCGGCATCGCCGGCGAGGGCCTGGTGTTCGACGAGATCAGCGCGACCGGCACCATCGAGAACGGCATCGCCAGCACCAGCGACTTCCGCCTGAAGAGCCCGCAGGTCAGCGCGGCGATGACCGGCAGCGCCAATCTTCCGCAGGAAACGCAGGATCTGGAGGTCGCGCTGGTGCCGCGCATCAACGCGACCTCGGCCTCGGTCGCCGCCGCCTTCATCAATCCGGCGCTCGGGATCGGCACGCTGGCGGCGCAATTGCTGTTCGCCGACGAGTTCTCCAAGGCCTTCACGCAGCACTACAAGGTGACCGGAAGCTGGGCCGAGCCGCGGATCGCCAAGGTCGGCGACAATAACGCGGACGGGTCCAGGCGCGCTCCCGATCGCCGCCAGCCCGAGCAGTCCTACATGCCGTAATTGCGCCCACGCGCATCGAGGAAACGCCATGCCAGCCGCCGATCCCGCTACCCGCCCCACCAGCGCGCCAGCCAGCCCTGCCGCTTCCTCCTCCGCCACGCCGAGCGCGACGCGTGCAATGCGTGTTGCCGCGATCCAGACCGTGACCGGCACCGCGCTCGACGCCAACCTGGCGCGCGCCGATGCGCTGATCGCCGAGGCCGCCCGCGGCGGCGCCGAGCTGGTGCTGCTGCCCGAGTATTTCTGCCTGATGGGTCGCCATGAGAGCGACAAGGTCGCGGTGCGGGAGCAGGACGGCGACGGACCGATCCAGCGCTTCCTGGCTGATGCAGCAAGGCGCCACGGCATCTGGCTGGTCGGCGGCACGCTGCCGCTGTGGTGCGAGGACGCCGAGCGCGTCCGCAACAGCTCGCTCGCCTTCGACCCACAGGGCGAACGGGTGGCGCGCTACGACAAGATCCACCTGTTCGGCTTCACCCGCGGGGAGGAGCGCTACGACGAGTCGCGCACGATCCTGGCCGGCCGCGAGCCGGTGACCTTCGATGCGCCGTGCGGCCGGGTCGCGATGTCGGTCTGCTACGACCTGCGCTTTCCCGAGCTGTATCGGCAGATGGCGAGCACCGACAGCGAGAACGGCCTGGCCTTGATCCTGATGCCGGCCGCCTTCACCTACACCACCGGGCAGGCGCATTGGGAAATCCTGCTGCGCGCCCGCGCGATCGAGAACCAATGCTATGTGCTGGCGGCGGCCCAGGGCGGCAAGCACGAGAACGGCCGGCGCACCTGGGGTCACTCGATGCTGGTCGATCCCTGGGGCGAGGTGCTGGCCATGCTGCCCGAGGGCGAGGGCGTGGTCAGCGGCACGCTGGACCCGGCGCGCATCGCCGAAGTGCGGCAGAACCTGCCTGCGCTGCGCCACCGGGTGCTGTAGCATGGACACCCGTAGGACCCGACCGAACCGTGGTACCTGACCGAACCGTAGTACCGAACATTCGGGCGCCGCACCAGCCGGCGCCCCACCCTTGCGGCTGCCGGCCCGATGCCGGGCAGCGCGACACCGAATCCAACAGAGGACATTCATGAACGCCGGCGATCTCGGAATCCGCAATCTCGCCACCGCACAGCAGCTGCTGCTGAACCCGTACGGGCTTGACGAAGCCCGGCTGCAACGCGTGCTGGCCGACATCTTCACGCACAAGGTCGACTACGCCGACCTGTATTTCCAGTACACCCGCAGCGAGGCCTGGAGCCTCGAGGAAGGCATCGTCAAGTCGGGCAGCTTCAATATCGACCAGGGCGTCGGCGTGCGCGCCGTGTCGGGCGACCGCACCGCCTTCGCCTACTCCGACGAGATCAGCCTGGAGGCGTTGCTGCAGGCCAGCGCCGCGACCCGCACCATCGGCAAGGTCGGCAGCGGCCGCACCAAGGTGGCGGGTTCGCTGGCCTCGCAGGGCGGCCGCGACCTGTACGCACCCAACGATCCGCTCGATTCGATGCCGGCGGCCGAGAAGGTCGCGCTGCTCGAGCGCGTCGAGAAGATGGCGCGCGCCAAGGATCCGCGCATCGTGCAGGTGATGGCGGGCCTGGCCGGCGAATACGACGTGGTGCTGATCGCCCGCAGCGACGGCGTGATCGCCGCCGACGTGCGGCCGCTGGTGCGCGTGTCCGTCACGGTGATCGCCGAGCAGAACGGCCGGCGCGAGATGGGCACCTCGGGCGGCGGCGGCCGTTATCACTACGGCTACTTCAGCGACGATCTGCTGCGCACCTATGTCGACGAGGCGGTGTCGTCGGCGCTGGTCAACCTGGAGGCGCGCCCCGCCCCGGCCGGCGCGATGACCGTCGTGCTCGGGCCGGGCTGGCCCGGCGTGCTGCTGCACGAGGCGGTCGGCCACGGGCTGGAAGGCGACTTCAACCGCAAGGGCTCGTCGGCCTTCGCCGGCCGCATGGGCGAGCGCGTGGCGGCCAAGGGCGTTACCGTGGTCGACGACGGCACGCTGGAAGGCCGCCGGGGTTCGCTGAACCTCGACGACGAAGGCAATCCGACCCAGTGCACCACGCTGATCGAGGACGGCATCCTGCGCGGCTATATCCAGGACACGCTGAACGCGCGGCTGATGAAGATGCCGGTGACCGGCAACGCGCGCCGCGAGAGCTTCGCCGCGCTGCCGATGCCGCGCATGACCAATACCTACATGCTGAACGGCGACCGCGACCCGCAGGAGATCATCGCCAGCGTCAAGCGCGGCCTGTACGCGGTCAACTTCGGCGGCGGCCAGGTCGACATCACCAACGGCAAGTTCGTGTTCTCGGCCAGCGAGGCCTACCTGATCGAGGACGGCAAGATCACCGCGCCGGTCAAGGGCGCAACGCTGGTCGGCAACGGTCCCGAATCGCTGAAGGACGTCACCATGATCGGCAACGACATGCGGCTGGACTCGGGCGTCGGCGTCTGCGGCAAGGAAGGCCAGAGCGTGCCGGTCGGCGTTGGCCAGCCGACCCTGCGCATCGAGAACATGACGGTGGGCGGCACCGCCTGACGGCCGCGGGCGTCGGCGCCGCTGCTGCGCCGACGCCACAGCCGGCCCTCTTCCGCCTTGCCCGGGCGTTTCGGCGCGCTTGCCAAGCGTGCCGAAACGGGCTATAAAGTGGCTTCGTCGCCGGCGCTTGCCGCCTCGCCGACACGCGATACCGACGAAAACAGACGCAATACCAATCGCAAGACCGACCGAATACCGCGCTTTCCTCCCACATGTCCGCCAAGTTTTACTTTTACTTTTTTAGCGATCTCGCACCGCTGGCGGAAGGAGAGGATCAGTCGTAAGCGCCTCCCAAGATTGCAAAAAAGCCGCCAGCAGACCTGGCGGCTTTTTTTTGGCCCGACTTTCCCCGCAGCATCGAATACCCCCACTCTCACGACCTGACAAGACCTGGAGCCATCATGTTGAAGAACACCGACGACCTTCGTATTCGCGAACTGAAGGAGCTGCTGCCGCCGGCGCACCTGATCCGCGAGTTCTCCCTGTCGGAGAAGGCGTCGGACGTCATCTACGGCGCGCGCCAGGCGATGCACCGCATCCTGCATGGCATGGACGACCGGCTGATCGTCATCATCGGCCCCTGCTCGATCCACGACACCCGCGCCGCGCTCGAATACGCCAAGCTGCTGAAGGAGCAGCGCGATCGCTTCAGCAACGAGCTCGAGGTCGTGATGCGGGTCTACTTCGAGAAGCCGCGCACCACGGTCGGCTGGAAGGGGCTGATCAACGATCCGCACATGGACGGCAGCTTCAAGATCAACGACGGCCTGCGCACCGCGCGCGAGCTGCTGCTCAATATCAGCGAGATGGGCCTGCCGGCGGGCACCGAATACCTCGACATGATTTCGCCGCAGTACATCGCCGACCTGGTCAGCTGGGGCGCGATCGGCGCGCGCACCACCGAATCGCAGGTGCATCGCGAGCTGGCCTCGGGGCTGTCGTGCCCGGTGGGGTTCAAGAACGGCACCGACGGCAACGTCAAGATTGCGGTCGATGCGATCAAGGCCGCCTCGCAGCCGCACCATTTCCTGTCGGTCACCAAGGGCGGCCATTCGGCGATCGTGTCGACCTCGGGCAACGAGGACTGCCACATCATCCTGCGCGGCGGCAAGAACCCGAACTACGATGCCGAAAGCGTGCAACAGGCCTGCGACGCGATTTCCAAGGCCGGGCTCGCGGCGCGGCTGATGATCGACGCCTCGCACGCCAACAGCAGCAAGAAGCACGAGAACCAGATCCCGGTCTGCGAGGACATCGGCCGCCAGCTCGCCGCGGGCGACGACCGCATCATCGGCGTGATGGTCGAATCGCACCTGATCGCCGGCCGCCAGGACCATGTCCAGGGCGCGCCGATCGACTCGCTGACCTACGGCCAGTCGGTCACCGACGCCTGCATCGGTTGGGACGATTCGGTGCGGGTGCTGGAGATCCTGGCCAACGCGGTCAAGGCACGGCGGTTGGCGAAGGGCAGCGGGAACTGATGAACGCTGAGTTGGCGGCCACCGCGCCGCCACTCGCCCGACGGGCCCCTACGATCGGATCAACGGGCGCCCCGTCACTTCCTCGTACATCGCATCCGGGGCGATATCGACCCCGTTTGGCCATACCACCGCGCCATCCGCAATGGAGGCCCTGGCGAAATAGGCCTCATCAGCCAACGGGGCAAACACGCCATGGAAATCATCGCGCGACATATCCACGATTCCGCGCGTGCCATCGGCGAATTCAACGTCCAGTCGATGATTTGGCAGGACAGCCAGACGGGTGACGTGCCACGCAACCATTGCATTACTCCAGGGGCGGAATGGGCTTTGGCATTTCGTGATTTCTGCAAAGCCGCCAATCTTCGGCCAATTCGGTTCGATGCGCCGACGCCCATTCCAATACCAGTGCAAGCGCACGCCGAGGGAGCGACCCGGCGATAACCTCAAGCGTATCGATTCGGATGATCGCTTCGGCGTCGCCATAGCGCGCATGGAAATGGGCCGGTTCGTGGTCACGCCAATACATCGTGATCACGATCCCGAAAAATATGCTGAGGGTTGGCACATTGGCTCCCGCTGTTGAGGGAGCACCATCGTATTGCGGGGTCATCATGCCTTCGATCGGTCCATGCCGAAGATATAAAAAAAGCCGCCTCGAAGGAAGCGGCTTTTTTGACGGCGGTAGGCTGCCTTACCTCTTCAACACCAGATCGCCCGGCAGCGATTCCAGATAGGCGGCGATGTTCTTCAGCTCCTGCCGCGTGAAGGGGCGGGGCTTGCCGTCCTTGCCGAGCACGCCGGGGTTGGCGTTGACCTGGCCCTGCATGATCGCGTTGGAGCGGCCGACCTGCGGGTTGCCGTGGACCTGGTAGGCGACCAGCGCGTGATACAGGTAGCCGGCGTGCTGGCCTGCCAGCTTCGGATAGTCCGGCGCGATCGGGGAATTCATGTCGGCGCCGTGGCAGGCGGCGCAATTGCCCTTCTGCACCAGGGCCTTGCCGGCTTCGATGTCGGCGGCGGAGGCCGACATCGCCGAGGCACCCAGCACGAGTGCGCCGAGCGCGAACGAGAGCGTCTTGAGCGTCTTCATGTCGAGTCCTCTCACTTCTGCGGATTGTCGCGGGTATCGCGCTTCTGCTGCGCGTAGTACGCAGCCACGTCGGCAATATCCTGGTCGCTCAGCGTCGCCGCGATGCCACGCATGGTCGGATGCTTGCGGCCGCCCTTCTTGTACTCCTGCAGCGCGTTCGCGATGTACTTCGCGCTCTGGCCCCCGATCATCGGCACTTCGTACACCTCGGGAAACGAAGCCCGATATCCCGGAATTCCGTGGCAGCCGATACACATCGCCACCTTGTCCCGGGCTGCCTCCACATTGCCCTTGACTTCCTGGGCCTGCGCTGCCGTCGCGGCGGCGCCCAGCACCACCATCGTGAGGAGCTTTTTCATTGTCGTAGTCGGATTGGAAGGATTGAACCCTGCGTGACCTGCCCGAGCGGCCAGACATGGAACTCCCGCCGAATGCACGGCCGGGGCCGTGCGCATCGACCGTCATGCCGGCCATTCTTTCGTGATCGCCGCTTCCCGACCAGGGCCGCCAGGGTGCGACGTGGGCGGCCGGGGAAGGAGGATGGACGTGGGGGCGCGTCAAACCGGCGCATTGTACCGCACGCGGCACGCGGCAGTCCATAGAGCGGCGCCATGGCCGCACGCGAACGGGAAAGCTCTTTTATACTGGCCCATTCCGACCCGAACGAAGCCTCAGAACGCGACATGACCGATACCGCCCAAGCCGCCGCTGGCGCCTCTGCCGCCCCCTCCGCCCGCTTCGAGGGCAGCGCCCACTACGTGGCCACCGACGACCTGAAGCTCGCCGTCAACGCCGCGCGCACGCTGCAGCGTCCGCTGCTGATCAAGGGCGAGCCTGGCACCGGCAAGACCATGCTGGCCGAGGAAGTCGCCGCCGCGCTGGGCATGCCGCTGCTGCAATGGCATATCAAGTCGACCACCAAGGCGCAGCAGGGCCTGTACGAATACGATGCGGTGTCCCGCCTGCGCGACTCGCAGCTCGGCGACGACCGCGTGCACGACATCCGCAACTACATCGTCAAGGGCGTGCTGTGGCAGGCGTTCGAGTCCGACGAGCCGGTGGTGCTGCTGATCGACGAGATCGACAAGGCGGACATCGAATTCCCCAACGACCTGCTGCGCGAAATCGACCGGATGGAGTTCTACGTCTACGAGACGCGCGAACTGATCCGCGCCAGACATCGTCCGCTGGTCATCATCACGTCGAACAACGAGAAGGAACTGCCGGACGCCTTCCTGCGCCGCTGCTTCTTCCACTACATCAAGTTCCCCGACGCCGACACCATGCAGCGCATCGTCGACGTCCACTATCCGGGCATCAAGCGCGAACTGGTATCGGCCGCGCTCGAGGCGTTCTACGAGATGCGCAACCTGCCGGGCCTGAAGAAGAAGCCGTCGACCTCGGAGCTGATCGACTGGCTCAAGCTGCTGATGGCCGAGGACATTCCGCCAGAGGCGCTGCGCAGCCCGGACAAGAAGGCCGCGATTCCGCCGCTGCACGGCGCGCTGCTGAAGAACGAGCAGGACGTGCATCTGTTCGAGCGCCTGGTCTTCATGAACCGCGCCAACCGCTGAACGCCGCCCTGCCCTTCATCGAACTGCGAACCTCGACCTTCGAACCTCCAACCCTCGCCAGGAACCCCGATGACCCGTCTGATCGCGCCGATCGTGCTGGAAGGCCGGCACGTCATGCTCGAGCCGCTCGACGCCGCGCATGAAACCGAACTGCGCGCGGCTGCGAGCGATGGCGAGCTGTGGAAGCTGTGGTACACCTCGGTGCCGACGCCCGACGGCATGCGCGCGTGGATCGACACCGCGCTGGACCAGCGCGACCGCCTCGGCGCGATGCCCTTCGTGGTGCGGCGCGTGCAGGACGGCGTGGTCGGTCCGGTGGTCGGCTCGACGCGGATGTTCAATGTCGACGAGACCCACCGGCGGCTCGAGATCGGCCACACCTGGTATGCGCAGAGTGTGCAGCGCACGGCGGTCAACACCGAGTGCAAGCTGCTGTTGCTCGCGCATGCCTTCGAGCAGCTGCGCTGCATCGCGGTCGAATTCCGCACGCACTGGATGAACCACCAGAGCCGCGCCGCGATCGCCCGGCTCGGCGCCAAGCAGGACGGCGTGCTGCGCAACCATCAGGTGATGCCCGACGGCTCGCTGCGCGACACCGTGGTCTTCTCGATCATCGCCAGCGAATGGCCGACGGTGAAGCGCCATCTGCATTACCGCCTGGAGATGCCGCGCTGAGCGCCGCGTGCACGATCGCACCGACCGCACGCACACGACAACAGCGCGCACAGAGCGCAACGCACGCACCGCCAGCCCACCGCGACACCGAGACCCGCCATGCTGATCGACTTCTTCTTCTCGCTGCGGCACGCCAAGCTGCCGGTATCCGTCAAGGAATACCTGACCATGCTGGAGGCGCTGAAGGCCCAGGTGATCGCGCCGTCGATCGACGAGTTCTACTACCTGTCGCGCATGACGCTGGTCAAGGACGAGAAGCACTTCGACAAGTTCGACCAGACCTTCGCGGCCTACTTCAAGGGCGTCGAGAACCTGGTCGACTGGAAGTCCGACATCCCGCTCGACTGGCTGCAGAAGACGCTGGAGCGCGAACTGTCGCCGGAGGAGAAGGCCAGGATCGAAGCGATGGGCGGGCTCGACAAGCTGATGGAGCGCCTGAAGCAGCTGCTCGAAGAGCAGAAGGAAAAGCACGAGGGCGGCAACAAGTGGATCGGCACCGGCGGCACCTCGCCGTTCGGCCACGGCGGCTACAACCCCGAGGGCATCCGCATCGGCGGCCCGTCCAAGGGCAACCGCACCGCGATCAAGGTATGGGAGACGCGCGCCTATCGCGACTACGACGATCAGGTCGAGCTGGGCACGCGCAACATCAAGGTCGCGCTGCGGCGGCTGCGCCGGTTCGCGCGCGAAGGCGCCGACACCGAGCTGGACCTGGACGACACCATCCATTCGACCGCGGCCAACGCGGGCCTGCTCGACATCAAGCTGCGCCCGGAGCGGCACAACAAGGTCAAGGTGCTGATGCTGATGGATGTCGGCGGCTCGATGGACGACCACATCAAGCGCGTCGAGGAACTGTTCTCGGCGGCCAAGACCGAGTTCAAGCACCTGGAGTACTACTACTTCCACAACTGCGTCTACGACTACGTGTGGAAGAACAACCGCCGCCGCCACGCGGAGAAGATCGCCACCTGGGACCTGATCCACAAGTACACGCCCGACTACAAGGTGATCTTCGTCGGCGACGCGACCATGAGCCCGTACGAGATCCTGCAGCCCGGCGGTTCGGTCGAGTACAACAATCCCGAGGCGGGCGCGGTCTGGCTGAATCGGCTGATCGACCAGTTCCCGCGCTTCGTCTGGCTCAATCCCGAGCCGGAAGGCCTGTGGCAGTACCGCCAGTCGATCTCGGTGATCAACCAGATCATGAAGGCGCGGATGTATCCGGTGACCATCGCCGGGCTCGAGCAGGCGATGAAGGTGCTGTCGAAGTAAGCCGGCCGTCGCCCGCTCACGCCACCACGTCCACCCCTTCCATCAGCCACTGCCGGAAGGTCTGCAGCGCCGGCAGGTGCTGCTTCTGCTCCGGGTAGCACAGGTAATAGCCCTTCTTGCTGAGCACCCGCGCGGGGTGCGCCACCACCAGCGCCCCGCTGGCCAGCTCCTGCTCGATCAGGCAGCGCGGGATCAGCGCGATGCCCAGCCCCGACAGCGCCGCCTGGGTCAGCAGCGAGAACTGGTCGAAGCGCGGACCGCTCCAGGCCTCGCGCGTGGTCACGCCCAGTTCCCCCAGCCAGTCGGACCAGGCCTCCGGCACCGTCGTATGGTGCAGCAGCGGATAGTTCAGCAGCGCCTGGGGCGACGCGGCGACGCCGTTGGGCTCGTTGGCCAGCAAACCCGGCCGGCACACCGGCAACACCTCGCGGCCGGTCATGTAGTCGGCCAGGCTGCCAGGCCAGACGCCATCGCCGAAGCGGATCGCCGCGTCCAGGTCCGGCTGCGAGAAGTCATAGCCCTGCGCGTGCGGCACGAACTCCAGCGTGACCTCGGGATGGCGCTCGAAGAACTGCGGCAGCCGCGGAATCAGCCACTTGGCGCCCAGCGTCGGCATGCTGGCGATATGCAGCGTGCCGCCGCGGCCCTGGCTGGCCACCAGCTCGACGGTGGCGGCCTCGATCTCCTGCAGGCTGGGCCGGATCCGCTCCAGATAGCGGCGGCCGGCATCGGTCAGCAGCAGGCGCTGACGGACGCGTTCGAACAGATCCACGCCCAGCGACGACTCGAGCTGGCGGACCTGCTTGCTGACCGCGCCCTGCGTGACATGGAGCTCGCGGGCGGCCAGCGTAAAACTGAGATGACGGGCGGCGGCCTCGAAGGCCTGCAGCCCGGTCAACGACGGGCATAGGCGCCGCATGCGACTTCCTCGATTTCCCAGACTTCACGACCAAATGGAATGACCGTGCGATTTTAATTCGTTTGCACGGTTCTTGCAGATTTGCGCAGAATCGCAAGCAAAGCTCAACGAGGCTTTCTAGCACAGCAACGACGGGCGCGCCCTGCCGACGCCCTTTCTCCCCCATTTCCGTGTTGGACCCCCTTTTCAGGATCATTCATGCAACGCCGTAACATGCTCCGCCTCATCGCTGCCGGCTCGGCCGCCCTGGCCGCCGGCCTGTCGTTCCAGGCTGCCGCGCAGGGTTCGTATCCGACCAAGCCGATCACGCTGGTCGTGCCCTTCCCGGCCGGCGGCACCACCGACATCGTCGCCCGCATCGTCGCCGACAAGCTGGGCCAGCAACTGGGCCAGGCCGTGGTGGTCGACAACCGCGGCGGCGCCGGCGGCAGCATCGGCACCAGCTACCTGGCCAAGGCCACGCCGGACGGCTACACCATCGGCATCGCCACCGCCTCGACCCACGGCATCAACCCGGCGATCTACCCGCGCCTGCAGTACGACGCGACCAAGGACTTCACCACCATCACCAACCTGGCCTCGGTGCCGAACGTGATGAGCGTCCACCCGTCGGTCAAGGCAAACGACATGAAGGCCTTCATCGCGCTGGCGCAGTCGCAGCCGAACAAGCTGGCCTACGGCTCGGCCGGCAACGGCAGCGTGTCGCACATGATGGGCGAGCTGTTCAAGCTGAGCAGCAAGACCGAACTGCTGCACGTGCCGTACAAGGGCGTCGGCCCGGCGCTGAACGACACGCTGGCCAACCAGGTCCAGATCCTGTTCGACAACCTGCCGTCGTCGCTGCCGTTCATCCAGGGCGGCAAGCTGCGCGCGCTGGCCGTGGCCGCGCCCAAGCGCGTCGCCGCGCTGCCGAACGTGCCGACCTTCGCCGAGCTGGGCCTGGCCGAGGTCAACGATTCGTCGTGGTTCGGCCTGATCGCCCCGGCCAAGCTGCCGGCCGACATCCAGACCAGGCTGCACGACGCCACCGTCAAGGTGCTGGCGATGCCCGAGGTCAAGGAGAAGTTCGAGAAGCTGGGCGCGACCCCGGTCGGCGACACGCCGGCGCACTTCGCCACGCAGATCAAGAACGAAGTGGCCAAGAACAAGCGCATCGCCGCCGCCGCCAAGATCTCGATGGACTAAGCCGCAAGACCGAGCCGCAAGCATCATGACCGAAGCAGACCGAAAGAGCGCGGAGCGCCCTTACTTCCTGCAGCTGCCGGAAGGCGAGAGCAGCCCGCTCTTTCTCGATTCGCCGCATAGCGCGACCACCTACCCGGCGGACTTCCGCTACGCCGCCGGGCTGCCCCTGAACCTGCTGCGCCAGGCCGAGGACACCTTCGTCGACGAGCTGTACGCCGACGCGCCGAAGCAGGGCATCGCGCTGCTGTGCGCGGGCTTTCCGCGCAGCTACCTCGATGCCAACCGCGGCATCGAGGAGATCGACCAGGCCCTGCTCGACGCCCCCTGGCCGGGCCCGATGCAGGAAACGCCCAAGACCCGGCTCGGCAAGGGCCTGGTCTGGCGTGTGCTCGACACCGGCGAGGCGATCTACGATCGCAAGCTGAGCGTGGCCGAGGTGCAGGCGCGCATCGAGCGCTACTACCTGCCCTACTACGCCCAGCTGCAGAAGCTGGCCGACCGGGCGATCGCCGAGCACGGCAGCGCGTGGCACATCAACTGCCATTCGATGCCGAGCGAGGCGGCGCAATACGCCACCGAGCATCCGGGCCTGCAGCATCCGGACTTCGTGGTGGGCGACCGCGACGGCAGCACCTGCGACAAGCGCTTCACCGACCTGGTCGAGGGCGTGCTGAAGGAAATGGGCTACGACGTCTGGCGCAACCACCCCTACAAGGGCGTGGAGATCGTGCGCGTGGTCGGCCAGCCCCAGGCCGGCCGCCACAGCCTGCAGCTCGAGATCAATCGCAAGCTGTACATGGACGAGGTGGCGCTGACCCGCAATGCGGGCTTCGACAAGCTCAAGCAGAACCTGAACGCGCTGCTTGCCGAGCTCGACCGCTTCGCCCGTTTGGCGGCGACGCGTTAAGCGCCAAGCGCCGGGCCGGGATCGGCCCGGCGCGATTCGCTGCACCAGGGCGCCGCAATGGCGTCACGAGGGAGCGGACCGGGCTCGCACCGAGGCCGGATCGGGTCCAAATCGGGCCCTGTCCGCGCTCGGGACTGACCCTAGGTTGGCTGCCGCGAGGAACTTTGTGCAAAGGGTTTCCTCTATCATGGCAGTCTTTTGCCAACCACTTCGCCCCCGAAGCAAGCAGATCCCGTGATCCGACGAATTTCCATGCGGCTGCGCGCCCTCGCCGCCGCGGCCGCCGCCCTGATG
>NZ_JCBAJO010000135.1:0-13203 GCF_059772245.1 Cupriavidus sp. R6-3 | reverse complement strand
GCCGCGCGTGCCGCGCCGTGGAAGAACAGGTCGACGATGGCCGCGAACTCGGCGCGCAGGTCGCCGGCGGGCGCCGCGAGCCAGCGCATCAGCGCGCCCAGGTACAGATGATGGAACAGCGTGGCGAGCTGCCCCGACGGCAGGTCGCGCCGCAGCTCGCCGCTCTGCTGGGCCGCCGCCATCAGCGCATCGAAGGCGAGGTCCATGCCGCTGCGCCCTGGGGCTGCTTCGCCGCTGCCGTTGCCGTCGCTGTTGCCGCCGGCACTCTGCCCGAAGCGCCCCGGGCCTAGATCGAGAAAGCGGAAACGCAGATAGTGCGGCAGGTAACCGCGGCGCGCTTCGCACCAGTCGGCCGAGGCCGACAGCAGATAGCACAGCCGCGCCTGGAAGCTGCCGAGGCCGTCGAGCGCCCCTCGCAACTGCTGCAGTCCCGCCGCCAGCTCGCCGTGGAACTGGTGGGCCAGCAGCGCCTCCTTGACCGGGAAGTGGTTGTACAGCGTGCCCTTGGCCACGTCGGCCTGCGCGGCGATCTGCTCCATCGTCACCGCGTCGTAGCCATGCGTCTCGAACAGGTCGAAGGCGGTGGCCGCCAGATGGTCGAGCGTCTGATTGCGCTTGCGCTGACGCCGCCCCGGGGGAGGCGGAGCGGCGGCGGGCGGGTCGAACGGGGTCTGGGCAGTTCGCTGGGCGGTTCGCCGAGGCGTGGCTTCCATTTGCACGTCGCTTAAGTTTGAACGTCGTGCAATTTTATGCTTCGTACTCCCCTTGTCAAGCCGTCCGGTAAAAGCGCTCGGATGGTCGTTCAGGCCGTCTCCGCCTCCGTATCCCCGATATAGACGACCTTCTCGGTCATCGGATCGAACGGCAGCGAGCCATGCTCGTGCACCACCAGCCAGCGCCCATCGCGCTTCTGGAAGCAGACCGTGATGCGGATCCAGGTGCCGCCGGCCGGATGGTCGGGCTCGTCCACCGGCGCGATGCGGCTCAGGCAGTGGCAGAACGCGAGATCGGCGCCGACGGTCAGCGCGATGTCGTTGCGTTCGGAGCGGAAGCGCCGGGGCAGATACGGAAAGCACGCCTCCCAGGTGGCCCGATATGCGTCGACGCCTTGCAGCGCATAGGGCGGCTTGACGTCGAACAGCGCCACGTCGGGCGCATAGTTCGCCGTCATGGCGGCGGCGTCGCGCCGTTCCAGCGCGCGGGCCCAGTCCTCCATCATCTGCGCGATGGTCTGCTCGTCCTTGCTGATGCTCATGATGTGCTCCTTGTCGGTTCGGTTTCGAACCCGCCGCATGGGGTGGACCCGGCGTGGCCGGTGTGCCAGGGCGGCGGCTCCTGTCCTGTTGTCGAACGGCTTCGAGCCAAATCGACATCCGCCGCTGCATCGGTCGCGCCCCCGAAGTCGTGGCCGATGGCCCCGGGGGCGGCGGCAGGACGCCGGGTCCGCGCGTTGGGGGGGCGCGTCCACGGGGACGACGGACAGCGGTGCCTTAGAATGCACAGAACCGGGTTTGCCACCGCTGGCAGCGGCGGCATTCGCGCCGATACTTGTCGCAAGACCTGTCAGGTCGCAAACCATCGAGGAGTGCGTCATGAGGAAGGTTCGCCTTGTCATCGTGATGGGTGCCGTCATGCTGCTGGTTGGCGGCTGCTTCCTGCTGGGCATGGGGGACCGCGCCACGCTGACGGTGGCGCAGGGCACCGGTCCGTCGCCGACCCTGCCGCCGCCGAACAAGACCCTGCTGCCGACCGTGGACATCGCGCCGGCGATCGGCTGGCCGGCAGGGGCGCGGCCGACGCCCGCGCCCGGGCTCGCGGTGACGGCGTTTGCCGACGGGCTCGATCATCCGCGCTGGCTCTATGTGCTGCCCAACGGCGACGTGCTGGTCGCGGAGTCGAACGCGCCGCCCAAGCCGGAATCGGGCAAGGGCATCCGCGACTGGGTCATGAAGATGGTGATGAAACGCGCCGGCGCCGGCACGCCCAGCGCCAACCGCATCACGCTGCTGCGCGACACCGATCGCGACGGCGTCGCCGACAAGCGCTCGGTCTTCCTGCAGGGCCTGAACTCGCCGTTCGGCATGGTGCTGGTCGGCAACGACTTCTATGTCGCCAATGCCGACGCGCTGGTCCGCTTCCGCTATCGTCCCGGCGCCGACCGGATCGACGAGCCGGGCGTCAAGGTGGTGGACCTGCCCGCCGGCATCAACCATCACTGGACCAAGAACGTGATCGCCAGCCACGACGGCCGCAAGCTGTACATCACGGTCGGCTCGAACAGCAACGTCGCCGAGAAGGGCATGGAGATCGAGCAGGGCCGGGCCGCGATCTGGGAGCTCGATCGCGCCAGCGGCAAGATGCGGCTGTATGCAACGGGCCTGCGCAATCCGAACGGCCTGGCGTGGGAACCGGTCACCGGCAAGCTGTGGACCGCGGTCAACGAGCGCGACGAGATCGGCAGCGACCTGGTGCCGGACTACATCACGTCGGTGCGGGATGGCGGCTTCTACGGCTGGCCCTACAGCTATTGGGGCCAGCACGTCGATACGCGCGTCAAGCCGCAGCGGCCCGAGCTGGTGGCCACCGCGCTGGTGCCCGACTATGCGCTGGGTCCGCATACCGCCTCGCTCGGCATCACGTTCGCGGACGGACTGCACTGGCCCGCGCCGTTCCGCGAGGGACTGTTCGTCGGCCAGCATGGCTCCTGGAACCGCAAGCCAAAGAGCGGCTACAAGGTGATCTTCGTGCCGTTCCGCGGCGGCATGCCGAACGGCGAGCCGATCGATGTGCTGACCGGCTTTCTCGATGGCGAGGAGCGCGCCCATGGCCGCCCCGTCGACGTCAAGGACGATCGCCGCGGCGGCCTGCTGGTGACCGACGATGTCGGCAATGTGGTCTGGCGCGTGACGGCAATGACGGCGAAGCGCCGATGAGGGGCGGTGGAGCGGGGTGGGCGGCGGCCATGCTGCTGCCGCTGTCGGGATGGGCCGGCGCACAGCAAGCGCCCGCCGTGCCGGAGCCGGACGCGCAGCCGGCGCTGGCGCCGGTGGTCGTGACGGCCACGCGCATCGACGCCTCGGTGTTCGATACGCCCGCATCGGCCGATGTGGTGGCTGGCAGCGCGCTGCGCGATAGCCGGCCGCAGATCAATCTGAGCGAAGGGCTTGGCGGCGTGCCGGGCCTGCTGGTCAAGGACCGGCACAACTACGCGCAGGACCTGCAGTTGTCGATCCGGGGCTTCGGCGCGCGTTCGAGCTTCGGCGTGCGCGGGCTGCGCCTCTATGTCGACGGCATTCCCGCCACGATGCCGGACGGGCAGGGGCAGACCTCGAACATCGATATCGCCTCGATCGACCGCGTCGAGGTATTGCGCGGCCCCGCATCGGCGCTGTACGGCAACGCATCGGGCGGCGTGATCCAGGTCTGGACCGAACCCGGCGCGCGTCCGCCACTGCTCGAAGGCAGCTTCGGCGCCGGCAGCTACGGCACCTGGCGCCATGGCCTGAAGGCCAGCGGCGCGCCGGCCGAGGGGGAGCCGGGCCTGGACTATCTGGTCAGCGCATCGCGCTTCACCACCGAGGGATATCGGGACCACAGCGCCGCGCGCAAGAACCTCGGCAATGCGAGGCTGACGTGGCGTCCCGATGCCGACACCAGCTGGACGCTGGTCGCCAATGCGGTCGACCTGAGCGCGCAGGACCCGCTCGGGCTGACGCGCGCGCAGTTCGAGAGCGCGCCGCGCTCGGCGCCGCTGGCCGAACAGTTCCATACGCGCAAGACCGTGCAGCAGGCGCAGGGCGGGCTGCGCCATGAGCGCCGGATCGACGCCGACAACACGCTGATGGCGATGATCTACTACGGCCGGCGCGAGACGCGCCAGTTCCTGTCGATCCCGCCGGCGGCGCAGCGCAGCCCGCTGTCGGCGGGTGGTGTCATCGATCTGGCGCGCGACTACGGCGGCGCCGACCTGCGCTGGACGCACCATGCTCGGATCGGCCACATGCCGCTGACGCTGATTGCGGGGCTCGCCTACGACACGATGGAGGAAGCGCGCCGCGGCTACGAGAATTTCATCGGCGGCTCGGGGCAGCCCGTGCTCGGCGAACAGGGCCGGCTGCGGCGCGACGAACGCAATACGGTGTGGAACTTCGATCAGTATCTGCAGGCGTCGCTGGGCCTCACGCCGCGCTTGACCGTCGAAGCGGGCCTGCGCCACAGCACCGTGCGCTTCTCGTCGAGCGACCGCTATATCGTCGGCGCGAATGGCGACGACAGCGGCTCGGTGCGCTACGACAAATGGCTGCCCGTGGGCGCGCTGCGCTATCGCGTCGGCGAATCGCTGAATCTGTATGCCACCGCAGGACGCGGCTTCGAGACGCCGACGCTGAACGAGATCTCGTATCGGCCCGATGGCGCGGCGGGCCTCAATTTTGCGTTGCGGCCGGCCACCAGCACGTCGGTGGAAGTCGGCGCCAAGCAGAAGCTCGCCGGCGGCCTGCTGACGGCTGCGCTGTTCCAGACCCGTACCGACCAGGAGATCGTCACCGCGACCAGCAGCGGCGGCCGCGCGAGCTATCGCAATGCCGGCCGCACGCTGCGCCAGGGCGTGGAACTGGGCTGGAGCGGCGTGCTGCACCGTCATTGGCAGGCGCAACTCGCGTACAGCTTTCTGGATGCGACCTTTCGCGACACCGTGCCGCCCGGCATCGTCGCCGGCAACCGCCTGCCCGGCACCGCGCGCCACGCGTTCTATGGCTCGCTGGGCTGGGCGCCGCCGCGCGGCTGGCGCGCCGGCATCGATCTACGTTATCTGAGCGCGGTGCCGGTCGACGACCGCAACAGCGACCGCGCGCCGGGCTATGTCGTGACCGGCATCCAGGCGGGCTATGCGACGCCATTCGGCCGCTGGACGGTCAATGCCTTTGCGCGCGTCGACAATCTGTTCGACCGCCGCTATGCGGGTTCGGTGATCGTCAACGATGGCAATGGGCGATATTTCGAGCCCGCGGCGGGGCGCAATGCATTTGCGGGGATATCGCTGTCGTATGCGTTCTGAGCTTCAGGGTTCGAACTCTGGTTCCGATCTCTTGAACGCGGAGCTCCGGACTCCGCGCGCCAATTGCGGTAATCGCTCCGTTAATTCCGGTGGTTCGAAAACGCAATGGAGTTCGCAAAAAGCGCGCCGTGTTTCAGCTCTTACAATATGTCACGCCTTTCCGGAGCGATCGGAAATTATGCTCAAGATTCCCAATAAGGAAGTCAAGGAGAGGGAAATGAGAACCAATTTCAAGTACCGGGGGCTGGCATTCGGCGTGGCCGCGTCTGGCGCAATCCTGGCCGCCTGCGGTGGCGGCGGTGATGACGATGGCGGCGGCAAGGGTACGCTGAGCGTATCGATGACGGACGCGCCCGCCTGCGGTTTCGATCATGTCTTCGTCACCGTCGACAAGATCCGCGTCCATACCAGCGCCAACGCCGAAGACGGCACCGGCGGCTGGGCCGAGATCGACGTCAATCCGTCCCGCCGCATCGACCTGCTGTCGCTGCAGAACGGCACCCTGACCAAGCTGGGGCAGACCGTGCTGCCGGCCGGCCAATACCAGCAGATCCGCCTGGTGCTCGATCGCAATACCGGCAATTCCCTCGCCAACTCGGTGGTGCCCACGGGCGGCGCCGAACAGCCGCTCGATACGCCGAGCGCGACGCAGAGCGGGTACAAGATCATCCGTCCGTTTACCGTGCAGCCCGACACGCTGGTCGACCTGATGCTCGACTTCGATGCGTGCCGCTCGATCGTGCAGCGCGGCAACGGTTCCTATGCGCTCAAGCCGGTGGTGACCGCGGTGCCGCTGGTGGTCAGCGGCGCGATCCAGGGCTATGTCTCGCCGGCACAGGCAGGCGCGACTGTCTACGCGCAGCAGAATGGCGTGACCATCAAGGGCACGCTGGCAGACAGCAATGGCGCCTTCACGCTGTCACCGCTATTGCGCAGCAGCGATGCCGGCAACTACAGCGTGGTGGTCGTGCAGAACGATCGTGCCACCGGCGTGATCCAGAACGTGCCGGTCACCGCGCAGACCACCACCACGGTCTCGACCTCGGCGGCGCCGATCACGCTGCCGGCCTCGCCGATGCGCCGGATCACCGGCTCGGTGCTGCCCGCATCCGCGCAGGCCTTCGTGCAGGCGAAGCAGACCGTCGCCGGCTCGCCGATCGAAGTGGCCGTCGCCAATGCAAACTTCGATACCGGCGCCTATCAGCTGAACGTGCCGGCCGCCGCGCCGCTGGTGGGAACGTATCAGCCGACGCTGCCGATCGCCCTCGCTGCCGACACGGCGGCCGCGGGCAAGTACACTGTCACGGCGACATCGATTACTGGCGCCACGCTGAGCACCGACCGCGACGTGTCGGCGACCGATGCGACGGCAAACTTCCAGTTCTGATGCAATGAACCCCCAACGAAAAACCAGGAAAACGCAATGAAGGCAATGAAGGGAATTTGCGCGCTGCTGATCGGCGCCGGCACGCTGCTCGGCGGCTGCGCTGTCTATACCCCGCACGGTGCGGTGGTGACGCCCGGCGCGGTCGTGGTGGACCCGGGCCCCGGCCCGTACCACTGCCCGCCGGGACAGGCGAAGAAGGGCCGCTGCTGATTAGGCGTCCCGGTTGGCGAACCGGTCAGCGGTCCGGTTTGCGATCCGCCAACCGCCACGGTAAAGATGGGCCTGCGGGCCCATCTTTTTTTTTGCCGTGATTTCCCGTTACGGCCGAGCGCGATGCTTCAATCGCGGATCAGCTTGTCGAGCTTGCCCTGGACCCTGGCCCAGGCCTCATGCTCCGGCAACGGCCCCTTGGCATGCGTCAGCCGTTTCCATTCGGTCTTGCGGGCCAATTCGGCATTGATCCCAACGAAATGCCGCTGGTCTTCGGGAAGATTCTCTTCGGAATAAATGGCGCCGACCGGGCATTCGGGCACGCACATCGAGCAATCGATGCATTCGTCGGGATCGATCACGAGGAAATTCGGCCCTTCGTGGAAACACGACATCGGGCAGACCTCGACGCAATCGGTATAGCGGCACTGGATGCAGGCATCCGTTACGACAAACGTCATGGGGCAATGCGCGGGGACACGGAACAACGAAAGCCCCGATGCTAGCGCGCGATCGGGTCGCCGTGCCGGCGCCGGTTTGTGCGACACCATCAAAAATCTTCAAGCCATGCCGCGGTACGGCATTCGATGGGGCCAAGGAGGGCGCCAATGAGGGCCGCCAATGAGGGCCGCCAATGAGGGCCGCCAATGAGGGCCGCCAATGAGGGGCGAAATAAAAAGGGGCCGGTAATCCTACCGGCCCAACGTCCTTGCGCCCATGAAGAAGACAAGGTCGATATGATCGTTCGCGCGGCGGCGCGCGAGTGTCCTGGCGCCGCCGCGTGCCCGCGTGGCGGGCCTTCGGAGGCTTCGCTTAGAAGCGGTGACGCATGCCGATGGTCACGCCGGTCTGGTTCTCGCCGGCCTGGGCGGTACCCGCGCCGTTCAGGCCCAGGTCCGAACCGTCCTTGTTGCGCACGTAGCCAACGTTCATATAGACGTCGGTGCGCTTGGACAGCGAGTAGTCGGCGGACAGCACGAACATCCACGGATCGGCACCGGTGTTCTTGGTGTCTTCGTAGTAGGCCGCGCCGGTCAGGCTGAAGGCTGGGGTGAACTTGTAGCGAGCGCCGGCCCAGTACAGGTTGCTGCGGACGCTGGTGGCGGTGGCGCTGCCCACGCCCTCGTCGCGCATCCAGCGATAGCCGGCGAACACCTTGGCGGCGCCGAACTCGTACGCGGTACCGACCGCCAGGCGCTTTGCCGCGCGGTCCTGCAGCGCGACGGTGGCGCCCTGGTACTGGTCATAGGCCGTGCCGACCGAGAAGCCGCCCGCCGCGTACGACAGGCCACCGCCGAACTGGCGCGCCACCTTGGTTTCGCCCGGGACTTCGCCGTTGTTGTCGCGGCCGAAGCTGTAGAAGCCGGTCGCGGTCAGGCCGCCGAACTTGCCGGTGTACTTGATGTTGTTGTCGGCGCGGCCGTTGAAGGCCGAGTCGACGCTGTTCAGCGAGTAGCGCGGACCGACGCCCATCGGGTCGAAGGCGCCGAACAGGTCGTACAGCGCGTTCTGCTGGCGACCCAGCGAGATGGTGCCGAAGTTGCCTTGCAGGCCGACGTAGGCGGCGCGGCCGAACAGGCGGCCACCCTGGGCCGACCGGCCGGTGTCGATATCGAAGCCGCTTTCCAGCACGAACAGGCCCTTCAGGCCGCCGCCCAGGTCCTCGGTGCCGCGCAGACCCCAGCGCGAGCCCGACAGGTTGCCCGAGTTCATGCGCACGGCGGTGTCGCCGCCGCCGTCGCTCGGGGCATTGCTGATGACTTCGATGCCGGCATCGACGATACCGTACAGCGTGACGTTGGTTTGGGCGAACGCTGCGCCTGAGGCGGCGGTGGCAGCGGTCGCGGCCAGCGCGAGGAGGGCTTTCTTCACGGTGTGTTCTCTTTTGACTGGTGATGGAAGACAGAGTCTGTCGCCGGCAGCGTGGCGCGGGTTCGACCCGTGAACCCCTGCCGGCGCAAACGGGGGCGATCTTCGCTTGCTTTTATGACACCTATAAGTACGGTGAAAATCACGTTGCAAAAAAGCCGCATTGAAAGCCCCTGCGCTGTGAAAGCCCCTACGCCATAAAAAGTCCTTATTACCGGCCGGCCCGTGTCCATGAAGACATTGAATCGCGCAGATATGACAAGGGCGAAGCGCCAAAGCGCTTCGCCCCAACGGCCCTTCAGGTCGATCGATGGACCCCCGGCGCCTCAGCTGCCCTTGGCCAGACGGCTCTGCATGCGTTTGGCGCGATCGGCCGAACCCGGGTGCGAATCGAACATGCCCGACTTGCCGCCATCGAGCTTGGCGAGCTTCTCGAAGGCCGTCACCAGCCCCTGGCGGTTGGCCTTGTTCTTCGTCAGCAGATCGAACGAGTAATCGTCGGCGGCCGTTTCCTGCGCCTGCGAGAACTGCGCGTTGATCAGCTTCTCCGACAGGTCGCCCAGCTGGGACTGCGACAGCGCGGCCACGGTGCCGTTGGCGCTGGCTGCCAGCGCGCCGCGCGCGGCGACGGCGGTATAGGCCACCTGCATCTGGCTCTTGCTGTGGCCCAGCGCCACGTGGCCGATCTCATGGCCCAGCACGCCGCGCACCTCGTCGTTGTTCATCATGTCCATCAGGCCGCTGTAGACGCGCACGCAGCCGTTGGCCATCACCCAGGCGTTGACGTCCTTGGTCAGGTAGACCTTGGCCTGGACTGGCACGCCGCTGTCCTTCAGGCCGGCCATGATCGCGGTCAGGCGCTTGGTGTACGGGCTGTTGGCCGGCGCGATCTTGTTTTCCTTGTCCGATTCGGCGCAGGCCTGTTCCGACAGCGTCTTGACGTCCGCGTCCGACAGCGTGGCCGCCTTGAACAGCGAGCCGCCGGCATCGACGAGGCCGTTGACGTTGCTGCCGGCGCAGCCGGCGATCAGCGCCGCGGCGCAGGTGGAAAGCAGAGTGAGCGAGAGAACCTTGGTCATCAGTGGAATTGCCCCTGGATTTTTATTGATTCGTTTCAAGCATGCCCGACGAATAAAAGGCGCCGCATTGTACGATTTTTTGGAATCCCGGATTGCAAACAACGGTAATAAAAAAACGCCGGACAGGCCGGCGTTTCAAGGCAATTCGAGGTAATTCGAGGCAATTCAAGCGGATGGCAGTATCAGGATCGCTTGCGATTGACGAATTCCGCCATATAGCGCTGCGGCTCGCCGGTATCGAAGGCGCTGCCGAATTCGGCGACGCTGTTGGCGATCGCCGTATCGACCGGTTGCTCTTCCCATTCGCGCAGCAGCCGCTTCTGCTGGCGCACCACCGTCGGGCCGAAGCCGGCCAGCAGTTGCGCGACCCGCTCGACTTCGGCGTCGAGCTCGGCCAGCGGCACCACGCGATGGACCAGGCCCCACGACAGCGCCTGCGCGGCGTCGCACAGCTCGCCGGTCAGCAGCATCCAAGCCGTGCGGCCATTGCCGATCAGGCGCGGCATCAGCGCGGCGTGGATCACCGACGGAATGCCGACCTTGACTTCGGGCATGCCGAGGTTGGCGTTGTCGGCGGCGATCCGCAGATCGCACGCCAGCGCCAGCTCCAGTCCGCCGCCCAGGCACCAGCCCGGCATGCGCGCGATCACCGGCACCGGGCAGTGGCGCACGGCATCGCACAGTTCGCGCAGGCCGCCGATGAAGCGTTCGGCGGAGTCCCGCGTCAGCGCGACCATCTCCTTGATGTCCGCGCCGCCGATGAAGCCCTTGTCGCCGGTGCCGCGCAGGATCAGCACGCGCACCTGCGGATCGGCGGCGAGCCCGCGTACCGCGTCGGTCAGCGCGGCGATCACCGGCGTGCCGAGGATGTTGAGCGAGCCGGCGTTGCTGATGGTCAGGGTGGCAATGCCGCGCTCGTCGATGGCGACGGCGGCGTGGCGGCCCGGATGGGCGTTCGTATCGCCGGAGGGATTGGCCGGCGGATTGGTGGGCCCATCGGTCGGCGTATTTGTCGGCGTATTTGTCGGCGTATTGGTCGGCGTATAGGCGGGCGTAGTCGTCGGCGGATTGGCGGGAGCGCTCATGAAGTCCTCACTGCAGTTTGGCGAACTGGATCTTGTCGACGACGCGCTTCCAGTGCTGGTTTTGGTTGCGGATCAGGTCGGCGAAGGCCTTGCGCGAGGTCCACGCCGGAATCGCACCCTGCTTGTCGATCGCGGCGATGACCTCGGGATCGGCCAGCGCCTGGCGCACCGCGTCGTTGAGCTTGTCCAGGATCGCGTCGGGCGTGCCGGCGGGCGCGCCGAGGCCGAACCACGACGGATTGTTCATCGCCGGCAGCCCGGCCTCCGCGTAGGTCGGCACATCGGGCAGCAGCTTCAGGCGCTGCCTGGCGGCCACCGCCAGCGGCTTCAGGCGCTTGCCCTGGATCAGGCCCGACGGATCTGCCCCGCCACCGCATCGTTCAGCGCCGGCCCCAGGCCCTTGTACGGAACATGCAGCATGCGCGTGTCGGTCTCGCTCATGAACAGCTCGCCGTTCATATGGCTCAGGCCGCCATTGCCCGAAGAGCCGAACGAGTACTTGCCGGGATTCGCCTTCAGCAGCTTGATGAAGGATGCGAGGTCGGTGGCCGGGAACGACGGATTGACCACCAGCACATTGGGCACGTCGGCGAGGTTGCTGATCGGCGCGAAGTCCTTGACCGGGTCGTACGGCGTCTTCACGTAGACGTTGGGATTGACGGCGTGCGAGCTCTCGACCTCCATCACCAGCGTGTAGCCGTCGGCCGGCTGCTTGGCCGCATAGGCGCTGCCGACCGCGCCGCCGGCGCCCGGGCGGTTTTCGACGACCACCGGTTGCGCCAGGATGGCACCCATTTTGGTGCCGACGATGCGGGCCAGGATGTCGGTGGTACCGCCGGCCGCGTAGGGGACGATCAGCTTGATCGGCTTGCTCGGATAGCTGTCGGCATGCGCGGGATTTGCGATGGTGGCGATGGCGGCCGTGGCGGCCGTGGCGGCGGTGGCGGCGGTGGCGGCGGTGGCGGCCACCGCGGCGATCAGCTGGCGGGATTTGCGCACGGCGGCGCGATGCGGATGTTTCAAGGGTGTCTCCTCGTGGTCTTGGTGGTTCTTCGTGGTCTGCTTGGTCTTCGTGGTTCTTCGTCGGTGTCCGCAGGTGTTCGTGGCCGGTCGTTGGCGCTCGTATGGCAAAGCGTCAGGCGCCGTGCTCGCCCAACAGCGGCGGGGGAGCGAGCGCGGCGGCGGGCGAGTCGGGCAGCATCGGATTGCGCACCATCGGAATGCGGCCGAGCGTCGGATGCTCGGCGTGTTGCAGCAGGCCGCGATGCCGGACCTGCGGATGGGCGAAGACCTCCTCGATCGAGTGGATCGGCCCCCATGGCACGCCGGCCGCATCGAAGGCATCGGTCCACTGCTGGCGAGAGCGGGTCGCGAATACCTGCGCCAGCAATGCCCGCAACGCCGGCAGATTGGCGATGCGCGCGCTGTTGGTGCGATACCGAGGATCGGCCGGCAGGTCGGCCAGACCCGCTACCTCGCAGAAGCGCGCGAACTGCGCATCGTTGCCGATTGCCAGGATCAGATGTCCGTCGGCGCAGCGGAACACCTCGTAGGGCGCGCAGTTCGGATGCGCGTTGCCGCTGCGCGGCGGATTGCGCCCGGAGAACAGATAGTTGGCGCCCTGATTCGCATTGAGCGCGACCGCGACATCGAGCAGCGCGATGTCCAGATGCTGGCCCACGCCGCTGGCCTGGCGCTGGAACAGCGCGGCCAGCACCGCCGAGGTCGCATACATGCCGGTGCTCAGGTCGACGACCGCGACGCCCGTGCGCAGCGGTCCCTCACCGGGCTCGCCATCGGGCTGGCCGGTATAGCTCATCAGCCCGCCCATGCCCTGGAACACGTAGTCGTAGCCGGGCTTGTCGGCCATCGGGCCGCTCTGGCCGAAGCCGGTGATCGACAGGTAGACCAGCCGCGGATTGCGCGCCCGCAGGCTCGCATAGTCGATCCCGTAGCGCCGCAGCGTGCCGGCCTTGAAGTTCTCGACCAGCACGTCGGCCTCGTCGGCCAGCGCCAGGATCGCGGCCTTGCCCTCGGCGGTGGTGAAGTCGATCGCCAGCGAGCGCTTGCCGCGGTTGCAGCAGGCGAAGTAGGCGGACATCCGCTCGCCGCCGTCGGCCGATTGCAGGTAGGGCGGGCCCCAGCCACGCGTATCGTCGCCGCGCTCGGGATGCTCGATCTTGGTGACCTCGGCACCGAGGTCGGCCAGATTCTGGGTACACCAGGGCCCGGCCAGGATTCGGGACAGGTCCAGCACCTTGATGCCGGACAGGGCCTTGTGCAGCATGGGGTCTCCGCGTCGATTCGATCGCGGAGCAGTATATTTTTGCGCCCCTCGGCCAACCAGTCGAATGTCTTCAAGCCACCGTTCGCGGCAATTCAACGGTACGGCGGGGCGCGGTCACGGCAGCGCGTCGCGCGTCGCGGCCACATGCGGATCGCCCAGCAGGAACTCGGCAAAGGCCTCGGCGAAGGCGGGCAGCTTGCCCGCCGCCGGCCGCACCAGATTCAGCTGGC
>NZ_JCBAJO010000134.1:0-13474 GCF_059772245.1 Cupriavidus sp. R6-3 | reverse complement strand
CGAAGCAGCTGTCCGCGCTGCGCATCGACGGCTCGCAACTGCAGATGCCCGATGCCGGCACCGAGGACTATCTGCTGACGATGACGCTGCGCAACGAGGGCCGCGCTGTGGTGGCGCTGCCGGCGATCGAGCTGGTGCTGACCGACGCGCAGGACCGCCCGCTGCAGCGGCGCGTGCTGATGCCGGCCGACTACCTCCCGGCGGACCACCGTGCGCGCGATCCGGATGGCGCCGCGGGCCTGCAGGCGGGCGCCGAGCTGCCCCTTCAGGTACGATTCCGGACTCGGCAGGCAGCGGACAACTACCGCGTGTCGGTGTTTTATCCCTGAGCATCCCGAATGCATCGCTGATGCATCGCCGAACACCCGAACCATCCTCGAATTCCCCGGGATGCGCCGCCGCGGCATCCGGCCGCGCGCGCCGCGTCCCCATCAACCAGGAGCGACCATGAGCACTGTGACCCTCGGCGGCAACCCGATCGAAGTCGGCGGCAAATTTCCCCAACCCGGTGACAAGGCCCCCGCATTCTCGCTGGTCGGCAAGGACCTGAAGGACGTGACGCTGGCCGACTTCGCCGGCAAGCGCAAGGTCCTCAATATCGTGCCGAGCCTGGACACGCCGGTGTGCCAGGCCTCCGCCCGCAAGTTCAACGAGAAGGCCAGCGCGCTGGCCGACACCGTGGTGCTGACCATCTCGGCCGACCTGCCGTTCGCGATGGGCCGCTTCTGCACCGCGGAAGGCCTGAGCAACGTGGTGCCGCTGTCGACGATGCGCGGCGCGCAGTTCAAGCACGACTACGGCGTCGACATCCAGAGCGGCCCGCTGGCCGGCGTGACGGCCCGCGCGGTGGTGGTGCTGGACCAGAACGACACGGTGACCTACAGCCAGCTGGTGCCGGAAATCAAGAACGAGCCGGACTATGACGCGGCGCTGGCAGCGTTGAAGTAAGCGACCGTGTTTCCCTCTCCCGCCCGCGGGAGAGGGAAAAAACAAGCAGCACCACCAGCGATCCACCAGAACCAAAACACCTTGGAGCATCCATGCCCAGCCTGATCTGCGGCTCCGTCGCCTACGACACCATCATGACGTTCGAAGGCAGGTTCCGCGAACACATCCTGCCGGACCAGATCCACATGCTCAATGTGTCCTTCCTGGTCCCCGGCATGCGCCGCGAGTTCGGCGGCTGCGCGGGCAATATCGCCTACAGCCTGAAGCTGCTCGGCGGCGAGCCGGTGGTGATGGCGACGGTCGGCGAGGATGCCGGCCCGTACCTGGACTACCTGCGCGAGCTCGGCATCGGCACCGAGCACATCCGCACGCTGCCCGGCACCTTCACCGCGCAGGCGATGATCACCACCGATCTGGAGAACAACCAGATCACCGCCTTCCATCCGGGCGCGATGAGCCAGTCGCAGCTGTCGCAGGTGCAGGACGCGCTCAAGGGCGAACGCGCGCCCCGGCTGGGCATCGTCGCGCCGGACAGCCGCGAAGGGATGCTGCACCACGCCCGGCAATTCGCCGAGGCCGGCATTCCGTTCATCTTCGACCTGGGCCAGGCGATGCCGCTGTTCGACGGCGAGGACCTGCGCCAGTTCGTCGAGCTGGCCAGCTACGTGACGGTCAACGATTACGAAGGCCAGGTGCTGCTGTCGCGCACCGGCTGGAGCAGCGCCGAGGTGGCGGCGCGCGTGCGCGCCTTCATCGTGACGCACGGCGAGCGCGGCGCCACCATTCACGCCGATGGCCGGCAGTACAATATTCCCGCGGTGCAGGCCGAACGGGTCGTCGATCCGACCGGCTGCGGCGACGCCTTCCGCGGCGGCCTGCTGTACGGCATCGAGGAAGGCCTCGACTGGGAAACTACCGGCCGGCTCGCGAGTCTGATGGGCGCGATCAAGATCGCGCACCAGGGGCCGCAGAACTACAAGGTCTCGCGCGAGCAGATCGGCCAGATGTTCGAGTCGGCCTTCGGCTACCGTTACGCGTAAACCCTTGCTGGGGAATCACCATGCAAACCCTTATCCGAACCTGCGGCGTCGCGCTCGTGGCGGCCGCCAGCCTCGTGGCCGGCTGCGCCACGCAATCGAACTCCGCCAGCATCTATACGCCGGGGCAGGCGCAGCGTGAACAGACGCTGCGCTACGGCGTGGTCGAGAGCGTGCGCGAGGTGATGATCCAGGGTCAGCAATCGGGCGTCGGCACGCTGGCGGGCGGCGCCATCGGCGGCATCGCGGCGGGCAGCTCGATCGGCAGCGGCAGCGGCTCGGTGGCGGCCGGCATCCTCGGCGCGGTGCTCGGCGGCATGGCGGGCAGCGCGATCGAGAACCGGGTCGACCAGCGGCGCGGGCTCGAGATCACGGTGCGCCTGGACAACGGCGAGATGCGTGCGATCACGCAGGACGCCGACGAGATCTTCCGTCCGGGCGAACGCGTGCGGCTGCTGTCCTCGGGCGGCGTCACGCGGGTCACGCACTGAGCGGCACGCACTGAGCGCCGCGTACTGAGCCGTACGCACTGAGCGGCGCGCTTCACCGGCCGTCGATCACGACGCCGCCTCCTTCGGGGGGCGGCGTTTTTGTTTGCGCGTGCGCCAGCGGCGCGATCCCGGAGAGCCGCTATGGCGTCGCGCTGCGTTCGGGCAGATCGCGGTGCGTTGGGACGAACCCCAAACAAAAAACCCGCCGCGGCTGTCGCCGGCGGCGGGTTGGCAGGACCACAGTCATGCCGGCCGGATACGGGGTATCCGGTCATCCGGGCACGCGAAGGTGCCCCGAGGATTCCCGCAGGAATCGAGCGCGCACAGGTCGCGCGTCAACGCTTACGGACGGCTGCCGGTCGGGAACGGCCAGGCGGCGGCCGGGCTCAGCGCGGTCTTGGCGGCCGGCGCGGGAGCCGAGGCGGGCGACGAGGCAGGGGCCGAGGCAGGCTGGGCAGCGGCCTTCTTGCCGGCAGCCTTCTTCGCCGGCGCCTTCTTCGCGGCAGCCTTCTTGGCCGGCGCGGCCTTCTTGGCGGTCGCCTTCTTCGCGGTGGTCTTCTTGGCCGCTGCCTTCTTGGCCGGTGCCGCCTTCTTCGCCGCTACCTTCTTGGTCGCGGCCTTCTTGGCGGGGGCCTTCTTCGCTGCTGCCTTTTTGGCCGGTGCCGCCTTCTTCGCCGCTACCTTCTTGGTCGCGACCTTCTTGGCGGGGGCCTTCTTCGCTGCTGCCTTCTTGGCCGGTGCCGCCTTCTTCGCCGCTACCTTCTTGGTCGCGACCTTCTTGGCGGGGGCCTTCTTCGCCGCGGCCTTCTTGGCCGGCGCGGCCTTCTTCGCGGCGACCTTCTTCACCGCGGTCTTCTTGGCCGGTGCGGCCTTCTTGGCGGCTGCCTTCTTGGCGGGCGCGGCCTTCTTGGCCGCAGGTTTCTTCTTCGCAGTCGTTGCCATGGATGACTCCTTCACTAGAGCGTGAATATCGAATGTCCAAAATTGGCGACCCGACCGACCCGAGGCGTTATTGCTTGCGAACCCCAGTCGAGCGAGCGATTCATCGGCGTGCCGCAATACGGCTGCCGCACGCTAATGAATTCCTTGGCAGGCGCTCCGCGCAGGGCGAAGCTTCCGTGGCGACGTGCAACGCGATGACCCGCGCGCAACGCTCGCCGCGTCCTGCAGTATTCGATCCGCTCGCGCGTCGTTGCCCGACGACACGCGGCTTCCAAGTAGGAGTATTCCGACGGCAGACCTGCATTCGCGATCATGGCCCGCGCCAGGCAGACGCCGTGTTGTTCGAGGTAGCGAACCCATCCCGTCAATGGGCCACAGGAGACTGTACGCGTTGTAAGAAGCCAGCCCGGTCTGGTCTGCGTCAAAGTTCTGTTGCTCCTCGGCTACCTGCATCACTGCATCGAAACGCGCCGCGGTTGTTGTTCGAGTTCTTCGCTTCGCGATGTCTTGCTTCATGCAATGAAGAGAGACTCTTGTCAAGGCGAATCATAATTCGTTTGGTCGGTGATGTTAAGAAAAAAGTTCCAAAAAATCACGCCATCGAATGCGCGCGCATTGCGATGACGAACACATCGATGCGATGACATGCGCGACGCGCTGTCGAGACACGCATCGCATGCCGCGACGACACGCTGCGAGCCCCTCGTCGTCGATCGCATCGCGGCCTCATCGATATGCCGACGATGCGGTGCGCGACCGCTGCGCGCGCACCTCGCGACGACGTTCGCGACGCCCCTTCGCCAACCCTCGCACGGGCGCAACGACGACACGAGGGAGAACCCGCATGCTTGCCGGAAAGCCGCATGTGACAAGGCTTTGCGGCATGCACTGAAGATCGTTCGCACGTGGCGCGGGCGCGTTGCTCGGCGTGCGCCGCGGCGTCATCGCAGCGCATCGCGGCACCGCTCGACACCGTCGCGGCGAGCCCAGCGACGAGCGCATCGACGGCGACGACAGACGTCGCGACATGGTGGCACGCATCGCGCATCGACATCGCCTCGCGCGTCGTCGCGCAGCGTGCACGCACGTCGATCGAGTGATGCGCCGACGCAACGCTTTGCCCTTCGCGAGCGCGATGTCGATGCCCCACCGACGCTCGATCGACGTTCGATCGATGACCGTCGAGGGCGATCGACCACGCGCTCGACCGCATCGTCGACGGTCTTCCGCGACCCTCGACGCTGACCGACGGCATCCACGACGCCCCTTCGATGGTCCTCGATCGCCATCGCCCTCCATCGCTCGCCATCGCTGGCCGGCGCCTGACTGTCGGACGATGGCGGACACCATCGCATGCCCCTGCGCATGCCCCTGCGCATGCCCCTACGCATGCGCCGACGCATGCCCCGATCCATGCGCCGACGGCATGCGGACATGCGCAGATTTCGTTACCGCCTGCGCGGGCCCAGCTTCTAACATCGGCCGTCGGGCCCGCTGCGCCTGCCGCGGACGGGCGCTGTCCATCTCAGAGGAGGAAACCATGCACAGGAGAACAACATGCAAGCGAGCGTAGCCCACGCCGACGCGCTGCCCGCCACTCACGCCAGGGAACGCCGCCGCGCCATCGTCGCGACGGTGATCGGCAACGGCCTCGAGTGGTTCGACTTCACGGTCTACAGCTTCTTCGCGGTCATCATCGCCCGGCTGTTCTTTCCGACCGGCAACGACCTGTCGTCGCTGTTGCTGGCGGTCGCCACCTTCGGCGTCGGCTTCTTCATGCGCCCGGTCGGCGGCATCGTGCTCGGCATCTATGCCGACCGTGTCGGCCGCAAGCAGGCGCTGTCGCTGACCATCCTGCTGATGGCGCTGGGCACCACCATCATCGGCATCGCCCCCACCTACGACCAGATCGGTGTCTTCGCGCCGCTGCTGATCGTGGTCGCGCGGCTGATGCAGGGCTTCTCCGCCGGCGGCGAGATGGGCGGCGCGACCGCCTTCCTGACCGAGTACGCGCCCGCCCGCCAGCGTGCCTTCTATTCGAGCTGGATCCAGGCCAGCATCGGCGTCGCGGTGCTGCTCGGCGCCGCGGTCGGTACCTTCGTCACCAGCGCGCTGAGCCGCGAGGCACTGAACAGCTGGGGCTGGCGCCTGCCCTTCCTGCTGGGCATCGTGATCGGTCCGGTCGGCTACTACATCCGCCATCACCTGGACGAGACGCCGACCTTCCGCGACAACGCCGAGCGCTCCGACTCGCCGCTGAAGGAGATCGTGCAGACCTACCCGCGCGAGACCACGGCGAGCTTCTCGATGGTGATCCTGTGGACGGTCTGCACCTACGTGCTGCTGTTCTATATGCCGACCTACTCGGTCAAAGTGCTCCAAGTGCCGCAGTCCACCGGCTTCATCGCGGGCATGGTCGGCGGCCTCGCGATCATGGTGTTCTCGCCCATCGTCGGCTGGCTCGCCGACCGCATCGGCCGGCGCGCGCTGCTGTCGGGCTCGGCGCTGCTGATCCTGCTGCTGGCCTATCCGATGTTCTTCTATATCAACCACGTGCCGGGCCTGGCGTCGCTGCTGGTGTTCCAGCTGGTGTTCGGCGTGCTGATCGCCGCGTACACCGGCCCGATCCTGGCGGCCTTCTCCGAACTGTTCCCGGCCAAGGTGCTGTCGACCGGCCTGTCGGTCGCCTACAACCTGGCGGTGACGATCTTCGGCGGCTTCGCCTCGTTCATCATCACCTGGCTGATCGCCAGCACCGGCAGCACCATGGCGCCCGCCTTCTACGTGATGATCGCCGCCGCCATCAGCTTCGTCGGCACGCGCTTCGTCCGCGAGCCGGCCTATCTGCAACGACACTGAGACTCATGACCAGAATCCTGCTTCAGGGCGGCAACGTCCTCGACCCGGCGCACGGCAGCCTGCTGCGCCGCCACGACGTCCTGATCGACGGCGAGCGCATCGCCGCGGTATCGGCCACGCCGCTCGACCTGCCAGACGCCCCCGACCTGCGGCGCATCGACGTCGCCGGCAAGACCGTGATGCCTGGGCTGATCGACTGCCACGTGCACGTGCTGGCCTCGCTCGCCAACCTCGGCCTGAACGCGACCCAGCCCAACGTGCTGGTGGCCATCCGCGCGCTGCCGATCATGCGCGCGATGCTCGAGCGCGGCTTCACCACGGTGCGCGACGCCGGTGGCGCCGACTGGGGCCTGTCGCAGGCGGTCGCCAGCGGCCTGATCCCGGGGCCGCGCATCTTCCCGTCGGGCAAGGCGCTGTCGCAGACCGGCGGCCACGGCGACTTCCGCCCGCGCGGCGACACGCTCGAGCCTTGCTCGTGCGCGTTCCGCGCCGGCGCGATCGCGCGCGTGGTCGACGGCGTCGACGCGGTGCGGCTGGCGGTGCGCGAGGAGATCCAGAAGGGCGCGACCCAGATCAAGATCATGGCCTCGGGCGGCGTCGCCTCGCCGACCGATCCGATCGCCAACACGCAGTACAGCGAGGCCGAGATCCGCGCCATCGTCGAGGAGGCCGAGGCCGCGCAGACCTATGTCGCGGCGCACGCCTACACGCCGCGCGCGATCGCCCGCGCGGTGCGTTGCGGCGTCCGTTCGATCGAGCACGGCAACCTGGTCGACCGCGCCACCGCCGAGGTGATGCGCGAGCATGGCGCCTTCGTGGTGCCGACCGTGATCACCTACGAGGCGCTGGCGCGCGACGGCGCGCGGCTGGGCCTGCCGGCCGAGTCGGTAGCCAAGATCGAGACCGTGCGCCAGGCCGGCCACGACTCGCTGCGCATCTACGCCGAGGCCGGCGTGCCGATGGCCTTCGGCTCCGACCTGCTCGGCGAGATGCACCAGTGCCAGAGCGAGGAGTTCCGCATCCGCGCCGACGCGCTCGGCAACCTGGAGGCGATCCGCTCGGCCACCTCGATCGCCGCCGCGCTGCTGCAGCGCGAGGGCGAGCTCGGCACGGTGCGCGCCGGCGCGCTGGCCGACCTGCTGGTGGTCGACGGCGACCCGCTGGCCGACATCGGCCTGCTGATGGGCCAGGGCGAACACCTGGCATTGGTGATGCAGGGCGGGCGGATCCATACACGCGCGGCGCAGTAGCGTCCACTGCGTCTGTCGCTCTGTAGTTCTCCTTCTCCCGGGGAGGGCCGGGGAGAGGGGGAGATGTGGCGCCCCATCGCATGGCGAGCGCGCTTGCCCTCTCCCCCAATCCCTCCCCCGCGAGCGGGAGAGGGGAGCCCCACGCGGGGCTGTCCCTTCATGCCCAACGTGGGCCCTCCACTATCATGGCGGCTTGACCGACCGGACGCCGCCATGCGCATTTCCCCGCTTCCTCCGCTGCCCTGCCTGATCGCCTTCGAGGCGGCGATGCGGCACGGCAGCTTCACGCGCGCCGCCGCCGAGCTGCATCTGACGCAGAGCGCGATCAGCCGGCAGGTCGCCCAGCTCGAACAATTCCTCGGCAAGAAACTGTTCGTGCGCGAGCCGCGCGCGCTGCGGCTGACCGTCAGCGGCCAGCGCTATGCCGAGGTGGTGCAGCGGCTGCTGGTCGGATGCGCCGAGGCGACCGAGGACGTGATGAAGCGCAAGGGACATACCGAGCTGTCGGTAGCCTGCTCGTCCGGCGTCGCGGTGCTGTGGCTGACGCCGCGGCTGGCGCGCTTTCGCGCCGCGCATCCGGACATCCACCTGCGCCTGGTCGTCAACGACAGCCTGGCCTCGATGTCAGGCGCCGAGTTCGATATCGGCCTCTATTACCTGCGCGAAGGTCCGCCGCCGGGCTTCGCGGCACGGCGCCTGTACGACGAGGAAGTGTTCCCGGTCTGCACGCCCGGCTACCTGCGCGGCCGGCATCTGGAACCCGCCGACCTGGTCGACGAGACGCTGCTTGTGCTCGAGGACGCCCAGCGCCAATGGATGTCATGGGAGACCTGGCTGGCGCAGAACGGCCTGCCCGATGCGCGCCCCAACCATCGCGTGGTGGCCAACCAGTATCCGATCCTGCTGCAGCTGGCGATCGAGGGCCACGGCATCGTGCTGGGCTGGCGGCATATGATCGATGCCTGCCTGCGCGACGGCCTGCTGGTGCGCGCAACCCAGGCGAGCGCGACCCTGGGCGGCGGCTACTACGCGGTCTGGCCGCGCGAGCGCGCCGAGCCGGCCGCGGCGCGTGCGTTCCGCCAATGGCTGGTGCAGCAGAGCGGCATCGATGGCCGCGCCGGCGAACGAAGCGCCGAGGGATAAAGTGTGGACGGATGAAGCGCCGACGAAGGCAGCGCCGATGGATGCGGCGCCGACCGATGCGCCCACGCCATCGGCATCCCGATCCCGATCCCCGATCCCGATCCCCATCCCCGATGCCGAATCCGATCCCGATCCCGATCCCGATCCCGATCCCGATCCCGATCCCGAACCTCGAACCTCGAACCTCGAACCTCGAACCTCGAACCTCGAATCCCCGAACACATAGGAGCGATGCGCCATGAAGCAAGTGCTGCTGCCCTGCGGTGAACGCGTGCCGGCCCTCGGCATGGGAACCTGGAATATCGGCGACGATCCCGCGCGCCGCGCCGAGGAGATCGCCACGCTGCGGCTCGGCCTGGACCTCGGCCTGCGGCTGATCGATACCGCCGAGATGTATGGCGAGGGGCTGTCGGAAGAACTGGTCGGCGAGGCGATCGCCGGCCGGCGCGACGAGGTGTTCCTGGTTACCAAGGTCTATCCGCACAACGCCGGACGGCGCGACGCGGTGGCGGCCTGCGAACGCAGCCTGCGCCGGCTCGGCACCGACCGCATCGACCTGTACCTGCTGCATTGGCGCGGCGGCGTGCCGCTGGCCGAGACCATGGAGGCCTTCCTCGCGCTGCAGCAGGCCGGCAAGATCCGCCACTTCGGCGTCAGCAATCTCGACCTCGACGATATGCGCGAGCTGTGGAAGGTACCGGGCGGCGACCGGGTCCAGACCAACCAGCTGCTGTACAACCTGGGCCGCCGCGGCATCGAATGGGATCTGCTGCCATGGCTGCGCGAGCGCGGCGTGCCGGTGATGGCCTATTCGCCGATCGAGCAGGCCCGGTTGCTGCGCCATGCCGGCCTGAAGAAATTTGCCGCGCGCCATGGCATCGCCCCGGCGCAGGCCGCGCTGGCCTGGCTGCTGGCGCGCGACGGCGTGATCGCGATCCCGAAGACGGGACGGCGCGACGCACTGCGCGAGAACGCCGCGGCGCTGTCGATCGCGCTCGACGCCGCGCAGCTGGCCGAGCTCGATGCCCTGTTTCCGCCGCCGCGCGGGCCGCGTCCCTTGGAGATGCTGTAGCACCGCGGGCGCGGACCGGGACGAGCGACCAAGGCACCGAGGCATGCGCGCAGCTCCGGCGCGCGACTCAGGAGCACCACTCAGGAGCACCACTCAGGCGCGCGACTCAGGCCCCGACTCAGGCCCCGACTCAGGCCCCGACTCAGGCCCCGACTCAGGCCCCGACTCAGGCCCCGACTCAGGCTCCAACTCAAGCGCCGATCGGCAGCGGCGCCCCGCTCTTGACCTCGCACAGCACGATGCTGGAACGGATGCCGGTCACACCCCGCAGCCGGAATATCACGTCGTGCAGGAAGGCGTCGTAGGCGCGGATATCCGGCGTCAGCACCTTCAGCAGATAGTCGGCCTGGCCGGTGGTGCGATAGCACTCGACGATCGCCGGGCAGCGGCGCACCGCGGCCTCGAATTCGTCGACCACGGTCTCGCTGTGGCGCGTCAGATTGATTTCGGCCAGCACGCAGTTCGACAGCCCGACCCGCTCGCGGTCGACCCACACCGTGTAGTTGCGGATCACCCCGCTCTCCTCCATCGCCTTGAGCCGCTTCCAGCAGGGGGTGACCGACAGGCCCACCGCGCCGGCCAGCTGCTGCAGCGACTGGCGCGCGTCGCGCTGCAGCTCGGCGAGGATGCGGCGCGAGTACTCGTCGAGAACCTCTTCGTTCTTCATATCGCCCGTTATCGAGATGGGTTTTCTCCAATCTAGGCCCTGGCGGCAAAATTGAGAAATCCATTTCTCCGATCGCGTGCCTAACATGGTCTTCAGGAGATGGGCCTGGAGACGGCCGGTACACCGGCGGCGCATCGCCCGCGCATCGCCCGCGCATCGCCCGTGCATCGCCCGTGCGTCAACGACAGCGCGCTGCCGGGACGCTGCCCGGACGCTGCTCGCAGGCCAAAGAAGAGGCTGGTCGGCAGGCCGTAAGGAGGCCGCAATGGAGACACGCACGCTGCGCACCGACTATCGACTGTCGGACAACCTGACCGCGCCCGCTGGCCAGGTGTTTCTGAGCGGCACGCAGGCGCTGGTCCGCCTGGTGCTCGAACAGGCGCGGCGCGACCACGCCGCCGGCCTGGGCACCGCCGGCTTCGTCAGCGGCTATCGCGGCTCGCCGCTCGGCATGGTCGACCAGGCGATGTGGAAGGCCGCGCCGCTGCTCGATGCCGCCGGCGTCCGCTTCCTGCCCGCGATCAACGAAGAGCTCGCCGCCACCGCGGTGCTCGGCACCCAGCAGGTCGAGGGCGATCCGCAACGCACCGTCGACGCGGTCTTCAGCCTCTGGTACGGCAAGGGCCCCGGCGTCGATCGCGCCGGCGACGCGCTCAAGCATGGCAACGCCTATGGCAGCTCGCCGCACGGCGGCGTGCTGGTGGTGGCCGGCGACGACCATGGCTGCGTGTCGTCGTCGATGTCGCACCAGAGCGATTTCGCGATGCAGGCCTGGTCGATGCCGGTGCTCGCCCCCGCCGATGTCGCCGAGTACCTGGAGTTCGGCCTCTACGGCTGGGCGCTGTCGCGCTACTCGGGCAACTGGGTCGGCTTCACCGCGCTGTCGGAGACCGTCGAGAGCGCGATGACGGTCGACCTCGACCAGGTCCATGCGCGCGTTGCCTGCTGGCAGGACGCGGAGGCGATACGCCGGGCCACCGGCCATATGCCGCCGCCCGACGGCCTGCACTACCGCTGGCCCGACCTGCCGTCGCCGCGCATCGAACAGCGGCTCGGCGCCAAGCTCGACGCGGTGCGCGCCTTCGCCCGCGTCAACAGCATCGACCGCATGGTGGTCGAGGCGGACGAAGCCCGCGCCGGCATCGTGACCTGCGGCAAGGCGCATCACGATCTGATGGAAGTGTTCCGGCGCCTGGGCATCTCGACGCAGGCGCTGGCCGACGCCGGCATCCGCGTCTACAAGCTCGGGCTCGCCTGTCCGGTCGAGCCGACCCGGCTGCTGGCCTTCGCGCGCGGCCTCGAAGAGATCCTGGTGGTCGAGGAAAAGGGCCCGCTGGTGGAGCGGCAGCTGCAGGCGCTGTTCTATAACGCGCCCGACGGCGTGCGCCCCGCGATCGCCGGCAAGCTCGGCATCGATGGCCGGCCGCTGTTGCCCGAGCGCGAGGAGATGCGGCCGTCGCGGCTGATGCAGCCGGTGGCCGACTGGCTCGCCCGCCTGAGCCGCGGCCTGGACCGGCGCGAACTGGTGCCGCAGTTCAGCGAGCACGCGCTGCTGTCCAACGCGGCCGATGGCATCCGCCGCCAGCCCTACTTCTGCCCCGGCTGTCCGCACAACACCTCAACCCGCGTACCGGAAGGCTCGCGCGCGCAGGCCGGCATCGGCTGCCACTTCATGGCCAGCTGGATGAACCGCGAGACCTCGGGGCTGATCCAGATGGGCGGCGAAGGGGTCGACTGGGTCGCGCACAGCCGCTTCACCGCGACGCCGCATGTGTTCCAGAACCTGGGCGACGGCACCTACTATCACTCGGGCTATCTGGCGATCCGCCAGGCGGTGGCCGCGCGCACCAACGTGACCTACAAGATCCTGAGCAACGACGCGGTGGCGATGACCGGCGGGCAGCCGGTCGACGGCCCGCTCGACGTCGAGGCGATCGCGCGCCAGGTCAGCGCCGAAGGGGTCGCGCGCGTCGCCGTGGTCAGCGATCGCATCGACGTGCATCGCGACCGCCGCGTCTGCTTTCCGGCGGGCACCACCTTCCATCCGCGCGAGTCGCTCGATGCGGTGCAGCGCGAACTGCGCGAGGTGCCGGGCGTGACCGTGCTGCTGTACGAGCAGACCTGCGCCGCGGAACTGCGCCGCCGCCGCAAGAGCGGCCGTGCGCCGCCGCCGGCGCGGCAGGTCTTCATCAACGAGGCGGTATGCGAGGGCTGCGGGGACTGCAGCGTGCAGTCCAACTGCCTGGCGGTGCAGCCGGTCGAGACCGCGCTGGGGCGCAAGCGCCAGATCGACCAGGCCAGCTGCAATCACGACGAGTCGTGCGTCAAGGGCTTCTGCCCGAGCTTTGTCACCGTCGAGGGCGCGACGCTGCGCCACCCGGTGGGCCACGAGCGCGCCGCCACGGCGCTGCGCGAGCAGGCTTCGGCGTTGCGCGAGCCGGCGCCCCGGCTCGGCCCCGGGCCCTTCGACATCCTGGTGGTCGGCGTCGGCGGCACCGGCGTGGTGACGGTCGGCGCGCTGATCGCGATGGCGGCGCACCTGGAGCGGCGCGTGGCCAGCGTGCTCGACTTCATGGGCTTCGCGCAGAAGGGCGGCGCGGTGCTGTCCTTCGTGCGGCTCGCGCAGAGCCGGCAGTGGCTGAACCAGGCGCGCATCGACGCGCAGCAGGCCGATGCGGTGCTGGCCTGCGACCTGGCGGTGGGCGCCTCGCCCGACGTGCTGCAGACGGTCGCGCCGCGGCGCACGCAGATCGTCGCCAATACCCATCCGACGCAGGTGGCCGAATTCCAGCGCAATCCGGATGCCGACCTGCATGCCGACGCGCTGCTCGCCAAGCTGCGCCACGCCACGAGTTCGGGCGGCATCGACACGCTGGACGCGCAGGCGCTCGCCACGGCCTTCCTCGGCGATACGGTGACGGCCAACATCGTGGTGCTCGGCTTTGCCTGGCAGAAGGGCCTGGTGCCGGTCTCGCTGGCGGCGCTGACACGGGCGATCGAGCTGAACGGCGTCGCGGTGGACGCCAACCTGGAAGCGCTGGCGCTGGGACGCCTGGCGGCCGGCG
>NZ_JCBAJO010000133.1:0-13630 GCF_059772245.1 Cupriavidus sp. R6-3 | reverse complement strand
CTTGCGCACCGGCGGCTTCGCCTTTTCCTCGGGGAACAGCACCTGCTCGCCCAGCGTTTCGCGCAGCATCTTGGCCAGGACCTGCGCGTCGGTGCGAACGTCGCCGGCGAGCGCGCTGTCGTCGCGCAATTCCATCACCGAGCGGCGCGCCACGCGCAGCCCGCTGACGGCGAGAATGCTCTTGGCCTTGCGATCGTTGCCGTCGCGCTGCAGCGCCTCTTCGGCGGCCAGGATCGCCTGCGGATACTTCTCGTCGGCGTACTGGATCTGCGCGATCTGGGACCACGGCTCCTGACGCGCGGGATTCGTCTTCGCGATCTCTTCGTACAGGCTCACCGCCTGCTCACGCTGGCCGCCCTTCAATGCCGCCTCGGCCTGCGCCATGCTTTGCGCGAATGCCTCCTCCGATTGCGGACCCGTGGTGCTTCCCGTGGAGGCGCAACCGGAAAACAATGCGGCGGCACCAATGGCAATTGCAAAAGATCGTGAAAAGCGAAAAGGGATCATGGCTCTGACCGTCGCGTGGCTTTGTTGTTGACGTATTGTTCGATGCCGTCCGCAATGAATAAAACAAAGCGGAGTAATAGATTGGTAAGCGATATTGGCCCAATCGGCGCGCAATAGTACACTCTGCGCGTCGCCGCTGACAACCATACCGAGGGTAGGTTCCAAACCGTGAATTAAATGAAACTGAACTCTGGTTTTCATGCGGCAATGCACCGTTGTGCAAGCCATTTCATAACGCCGCAGCCAGGCATCAGGGTCGCGCGCCCCCATAGCACAGGCCAATAAGAAGAATCCGATTTGTATGACTTTTTTACAATTCCTTATAAATCCACGGACAGTGCTGGCCGGGCTGGCGGTCGTCACGCTGGCGTCATGCTCCGTTGGTACCCAGGTGCTGGCCGGCGCGGCCGGTGGAGCGCTGGAGGCGCTGGGAATCAAGCCTACCAACGTACCGGATGCGCAAAAGCCGCCGCGGCAGGTACCATTGCGGCTTTATGCCGGCAATAACCTGAATGCGGCCAATGACAATCGCGCGGCGGCATTGGTAGTGCGGGTTTACACCTTAAAGGAATCGACCGCCTTTATGCAGGCGCCCTTCGACGCCTTTGTCGATCCGGCGCGGGAAAAACAGGTGCTCGGCTCCGAATTGGTCAATGTTCGCGAAATCACGCTGATTCCGGGACAGCGTTATGACGTGATGGAGAAAGTCTCGCGCGAAGCGGGTGCGATCGGGGTGGTCGCCTTGTTCCGCAGCCCGGCGCCGCAGCGCTGGAAATTTGCTTTCGATGCAGCAAAGGGAGAGAAGTCCGGTATCACGATCGGCCTGCATGCCTGCGCCATGACGCTGACGGCGGGCGAACCGCTGACGCCCACCGATGGCGTGCCGCGGTCCTCGTTGAACCTGCTGTCGCCGACCAGTTGCCGGGCGTGAGATTGCAGCGATGATGGCGACCCATTGCCGGCCGCCGGGCCGATCGGAAAAAGAAAGACAACAAGGCTTATTGTGAGTGATTCCGCCAAGATCCTCTGGGGCGAAGGGCTATTCCTTCGCCCGCAGCATTTCCAGCAGCAGGACGCCTATCACGAGGCGCGGCTGCACGCCACCGCGCAGGCGATCCAGCCCTACGCCTGGGGGGTGCGCCATGCCCGCTTCGATACCGACGCGCTCGCCAGCGGCATGCTGCGCATCAGCGAACTGTCGCTGTTCTTTCCCGATGGCGAATGGTATTGCGCGCCGCAATCGGACGAATTGCCGGCCCCGCTAGCCCTGGCCAATCTGCCGGCCGGCGTTTCCGAATCGACCTTCCATCTCGCGCTCTATCCGTTGCGCGATTTCGGCGGCAATTACCGCGAGGCCAGCGAAGGCTCGCCCTCTTCCCGCTTCGTCGGCCAGCAGCGCGATACCGCCGACCTCTTTACCGAGGCCGAGCCGGCGTCCATTACCTATCTGAAAAAGGCGGTCAAGCTGATCGCCGATTCCGAGCCGCGCGACCAATATATTTCGCTGCCGATCGTCCGCGTGCGCCGCACCGCCACCGGCGGCTTCGAACTCGACGAGAACTTCGTGGCGCCGAGCCTGGCGATCAATGCCTCGGCGGTGCTGTACCAGCGGCTGCGCCGGCTGCTCGATGCCCTGCAGGCCAAGGTCAATGCGCTGTACGGCTTTCATCGCGAGCCGACCAAGAACATCATCGAATTCCGCTCCGGCGATATCGCGTCGTTCTGGCTGCTGCATACGGCCAATGCCTCGTTCGCCGCGCTGTCGCACCTGTATCACCATCCCGAGGTCCATCCCGAACGGCTGTTCCAGGAATTGCTGCGGCTCGCCGGCGCGTTGATGACCTTCTCCAAGTCGTACTCGCTGGCCGACCTGCCGGTCTACGACCACGGCAATCCGGGCAAGGTCTTCGCGCAACTCGACACGATGGTGCGCGAGCTGCTCGATACCGTCATTTCCACGCGCTATTTCGCCATCGCTCTCGACGAATCGCGGCCATCCTTCCATCTGGGCCGACTGGACTCCGGCAAGATCGACGACAAGACCCGCTTCTACCTGTCCGTCTCGGCCGATATGCCGACCGTCGAACTGGTCGACGCGATTCCGGCGCGCTTCAAGGTCGGGGCCCCCGACGACGTCGACAAGCTGGTGCTGTCGTCGATGCCGGGCGTGCCGCTGACCTATACGCCGCAGGTGCCGCCGGCCATTCCGGTGCGTCCGGGGGCCTGCTACTTCGCCGTCGAGGCGCGCGGGCCGCTGTACGAACGCATGCTGCAGGCGGGCACGATCACCATCTATACGCCGGCCGGTATCCGGGAACTTCAACTTGAACTGATCGCGGTGACCTCATGAGCTCCACTTCGATGCCCTCGCTGTTTGGCGATGCCCCCGCCGGCGCGGCCAGCACCTTCGCCGATGCTGGCGACGCCTCGCGCCACGCGCGCACGCTGCTCGATCTGCTGTACGACGGCTTCTTCATGCTGTTCCTGCTGCGCAATGGCCAGCCGCCGGACAGCGCCGAGAATTTCCTTGCCAAGGTGCGCGGCTTTCTCGACGAATTCGACCGCGGCGCCAAACGCCTGCACGTGTCGGCCGACGATGTCTTCGACGCCAAGTACGCGTTCTGCGCGGCGATCGACGAGACCATCCTCGCATCGGACTTCGCGATCCGCGCCGATTGGGAACGCCGCCCGCTGCAACTGGTGCTGTTCGGCGAGCAGCTTGCCGGCGAGACCTTCTTCACCAAGCTCGAGGCACTGCGCGCGCAGGGCGCCCCGCGCCTGCAGGCGCTGGAAGTCTTCCATATGTGCCTGCTGCTGGGATTCCGCGGCAAATACATCCTCGAAGGGCCGGAGAAGCTCTCCTACCTGACCGCCCGGCTCGGCGACGAGATCGCGGCAATCAAGGGCAAGCGCGCGCCGTTCGCCCCGCACTGGCCGCTGCCGGACAAGATCGCGCACACGCTCAAGCGCGAGACGCCGCTGTGGATCTTCGGCGCCGTGTTCGCGCTGATCGCGCTGCTGGGGTACCTCGGCCTGTCGTCGGTGCTGAACAAGCAGACCAACGATGCGATGCAGGAGTACTCGCAGGTGATCAAGCTCGGCCCGCGCTTCTCGCATCTGACGATTTCCCTGCCGTAAGGCCAACGTCCATCGATCGTCGGATGGCCCTGCGCCGACCAAGCCCGACGCCGGACGCCAACCACCACTCGCCAAGGTAGCCATGATGCCCACCACGTCGCTGCCGTCGGCCGTACTTGCCACGCTGCTCGGCCAGGGCACAAGGCAGATCGCGCTCGACACACCGCTTCGCGAAGCGAATCTGATCGTCGAGCGCTTTACCGCGATCGAAGCGGTTTCGCGGCCCTTCGCCATCGAGATCGACTGCCTGTCGCCGTCGGCGCATCTCGATACGGTCGAACTGGCGCGGCAGGAGATCACGCTGCGGCTGATGCTGGCCGATGGCCGCTACCGCGCCTGGCATGGCTTCGTCGTCGATTGCGCGGCAATGGGCGGCGACGGCGCCCTGGCGCGTTACCGACTGACCGTGGCGCCGTGGCTCGAACGCCTGCGCGGCCGCGTCGACTGCTACGTCTACCAGGACAAGACCGCGCAGGAGATCGTCGAGGAAGTCTTCCGCGACTATCCGGCCGCCAACTTCCAGTTCTCCGTCTCGCAACCGCTGCGCCGCCGCTCGATCTGCGCCCAGTATCGCGAGAGCGATTTCGACTTCGTGCAGCGGCTGCTGGCCGAGGAAGGCCTGTCGTATCGCTTCGAACACCTGCAGGGCGAGGACGACAAGCCCGAGGGCAGCCAGGCGCGCCATCGGCTGGTGGTGTTCGACAACGATGCCGAACGGCCGCCCTGCCCTCAGGCCAACATCCGCTTCCATCGCGCCGACATGACCGAGGAGTCGGACACGATGACGGTCTGGTCGACGCGGCACAGTGTCGGATCCAACGCGGTCACCGTCTCGTCCTGGGACTACAAGACGCTGACCGCCGCCTCGGCGCAGGCCAATGCCGCTTCGGTGCCGGGCGAATGGCCGACGCTCGAATCGTTCGATGCCCAGGGCCCCTATCGCTATCCCGATGCGGCGACCGCCGACCGCGCGGCGCAACTGCGCATGCAGGCCGAAGAAGGTTCGTTCGTGCGCTTCGATGGCGCCGGTACCGTCCGTCAGCTGGGCGCCGGTCAGCGCTTTGCCCTGACCGAACACTTTGCCGCTGACGGCGACGAATTCGTCGCGCTGTCGGTGCGTCACGAAGCGGCCAACAATCTCGGCACCGATGTCGCCAGGCTGCTCGGCACCACCGAGGTCGAGGCCGGCGGCTACCGCAATACGCTCGAAGCGGTGCGGGCCGACGCCCCGATCGTGCCGCGTTTCCGCGCCAAGCCGACCGCGCCGGAAGGCCAGACCGTCATCGTGATCGCCGAGGGCGAGACGCCCCTGCACACCGATCGCGATCATCGCGTGCGCGTTCGCTTTCCGTGGCTGCGCGCGCCTGCACCGGCAGACCAGAGTGGCCACGGGGGCCAAGCCGCGGCCTTCACCGATCCCGGCTCCGACGATCTGACACAGGTCACCGCCTGGGTGCGCGTCGCCGGCGCCATGGCCGGTCCCAACTGGGGCACCCACCACCTGCCGCGCGTCGGCACCGAACTGCTGCTGACCTTCCTCGACGGCGACATCGACCGGCCGCTGGCCGCGATGCAGCTGCACAACGAGCAGGACACCCCGCCCTGGGCCAACGACGACAAGCCGCTCGCTTCCATGCTGTCCGGCTGGCATACCCGTGGCCTCGGCGGCGACGGCTACAACCAGTGGGTCGTCGACGACTTCAAGGGCCGGCTGCGCATGCGCCTGGCCAGCTCCGCGGCACAGACCCAACTGAACCTTGGCTATCTGGTCGCCCAAGGCCCGCAGGACGCGCAGCGCGGCCCATGGCGCGGCACGGGTGCCGAACTGCGCAGCGACGCGTGGGCGACGGTGCGCGCCGGCCAGGGCCTGCTGGTGTCGACCACCGCGCGGCCTCGCGCCACCGGCACCGTGATGAACATGGCCGAGGCGATCGCGCTGCTCAAGGGCGCGCAACGCACCGCAGACCGCTTGTCGACGGCGGCGCAGACGCAGACCGCCCTGCCCCTGGCCGCCAACGCGTTGTTCGAACCGCTGCTGACGATGGTCGAGCCCGAGCAGGACGGGCACTACGCGGACACGGTCAACGGCCAAGATGCAAAGCAGCCGGACGGCAAGCCGGTCGAGCGCTTTGCCGAGCCGCTGCTGGTGGCGGAGGCCCCCACTTCCATCGCGGTGTCGAGCCAAGAGACCACCGCCGTCTATTCAGGTCGGCATCTGCATGGGACCGTGCAATCGGACTGGCAGCTGACCGCCGGCAAGACCATCGCGATGGCGGCCGCCCAAGGCGTGTCGCTGTTCGTGCAGCGTAATGGCTTGAAGGCCGTTGCCGCCAACGGACCGCTGTCGGTGCAGGCGCATGACGGCGCGATGTCGATTTTGGCGGACAAGGACGTGGTGGTGACTTCGTCGAATGAGGCGGTCGAGATTCTGGCGAAGAACACCGTCGTGCTGCACGGGGCGGATTCGGCGATACGGCTGGAAGGGAATGCGATTACCTTCGAGACGCCGGGGGTGTTTGAGGTCAAGGGGGCTGGGCATCCGTTTAGTGGTGGGGCTGGGAAACCAGCGGTTTTGCCCGCTTTGCCAATTGACGCACTACCGCCTGGGACGCTGTTGCTCGATCACCGTTATCACGATGACGAAGGGCTTGCCGGAGCGGAATACATTGTTAAGTTCTCTGACGGCACGGAGCGTCGTGGCGTACTTGATAGCCAAGGCAAAGCCCTACTAGAGGACGTACCCTACGGAGCCGCGACAGTAAGCTTCGGCCCTATGCCCGGCACGTTCGAACGTAAAGACAAGGCGCCAAATCCGGACCACGACCCCAATCCGGCCGATACCAAGCTCTCAGAACTGGTGAGTAAGTACCTCAGCAGCCATGACCATACGATGAACCGCTCCTGATGTAGAGAAATGTCGAATACAGCAAATAAATCGGCGCCAGGTGGTCTAACCTGGGGGCGCTTTCAAGCGATCTGCGCGGACGTTGGGTCCTGGACCTGGGGAACCGTCAAAGGCGCCTTCAACGAAAAGGCCACGTTCTCTCAAATCATTGTTGATGCGGTAATCGGCATGATTCCGCTCCTCGGCGATGTTACTGCAGCCCGCGATATCATCGCTGTCACCATCGGCCTTGTCGACGACCCCAAGAAACGCGAGGATGTCTGGGAGTGGGTGCTTCTTGTCGTCCTCATCGTGGCACTGATCCCCGTAGTCGGGGGCGTAGTCAAAGGTGTCGGACGGCTCGTCGTCAAGTTGGCGAAAGAAGGTCGCGCGCTTGAGGGAGCCGCGCGATCGCGACACGTCGCAGAAGCCGCCGCTGACACCATCGCATTTTTGAATCGGATTGGCACGAAGAATGCTGAACAGTGGCTCGGCCAACTCAGTTTCAAGAAATATCAGGCGGAAATACTCGAACGATTTTCTGCCCTCATGAACCGCATGCACACCGTGCTTGGAGATATGAAGAAGCAAGCGGGTGCAATCGCTCCGGCATCCCTCCTGCAACGGGTAGAGGGGATTCGCCACGGTATCAAAGAGCTTGCGGACCTTGGCAATCAGATGATACCGAAGGCAATTAAGGAACTCGACCAACAGCTTCGTGAGATGCAGGCATTTGTCCGATCGGGCGGTGAAACGACGAGTCGCAAGAGCCTATATGAGGTCGCGGCAGGAGAACGCGGGGTTACGCGTGCTGACGAAACGCGACTCGTAGAAGGCGGGACATTGCCAGCGCGCTCTGCTCGAGGTTGGAAGCCCAACCCGGCAACCGCAAGCACTCCTAAGAAGTGGAAGAAATACTATCAACCTGAAGATGGCTACCCAAACTTGACCATGCGCCCGAACCGTGAGGGGATCCATACTGCTATTGCAGCATTTAGTGGGCGGATGGTAAACCGGCAGTTAAAAGAAGGCGAAGAGGTGTTCCGGTTGTTCGGCCCGGCAGGAGTAACTCATAAAGTGAACATTGCCGAATCGGCTCCTGGCGGCATCTGGTGGGGTATCGGGAAACCGCCAAATAACGCGAAAGAGTGGCGCGAGCTAGCTGCCGTCCTCGATGAATTTAATCGAGACGGCTATATGGTAGTTGGCCGTGTTACGAACACAGTCGGTCCAAAGTCCGTGGTCGGAACCGTGGCAGAACAAGCTGGCGAGCGACTGCCCGGGCAATACTTACCTGGCGGCGCTACGCAAGCGGTATTCTTCTTGGACAGTTCAACCGGAAACCGGCTGAAGGAGATGGGCCAGGAAGTCATTTCGTCCGGCAAACCTAGCAAACCATGGGAAGACCCCATCAGCGGCATCACCTTTGAAGTGCGACCTACTGGCTGGGTGGACACCAACGGCGTATGGGGCTACCTTACGCCCCCAAACGCAGGTACTGTTCAGACAGCCCGGTTTGGAGCGCGTGAGCAAGCGACTAAGGACAACCGCGAAGTCACCATTGCACCATGAACTCCGCTTACTTCAATCCAACCGAGATCTTGCTGCCTACTCCTCAGGAACGGAAGCAGATCTTCTTTTACCTAAAACGGATCAGCTCCTACACCGCTTGGCATCGCATCTCCATTTTCTATCAGGAATGGGTGGAGGCAACAAGGCGATGTGTCGCGATCGCGAGCGAACGAGGAATCGACGAATTGGCCGGCATCAAAGAAAGCCACTACGTCGGAGCGATACAAGGCTTCGCGCATTTTGAAGAAGGACTTCGGCGCCTCCGGAATGGCGATAAGCGAGTCTTCAAATTCGATGCTAATGGCGAATTTGCCATGGCGGATCGTCCGTTAGGACACTGGGATACTTACATATTGCGGATGTTCGAATGGCATGAGCATCCCCCCCTTGACGAAAACAATACTCCAGGGTGGACCGAATATTTCAGTGCATTTCAAGCTGTAGCCAGCGCTTGGGGCGAATGCTGTCTTATCCTTGAAGCCCGTCGACTCGATGAGCCAGCCCCATTGAGTTACGGCCAAGCGCTGCGTGAACGCCTGTCCCAAATACGCTTCCCCCGCGATCTCCCTGAGGTGCCGGACCCGCAGGACAACATCCTGGTGTCGAGCGGAAGAGCGATCCCATGCTCTGGAATTTGGGAGCCCATTGACGCTCGCAAGCCACCACTATTCAGTCTATTTAGGCAAGACTCACCGAAAGGCCCCTTCACCGTCGTAGGTTGCATGAATTACCTCCATGGCGGCTCAGCGGCGCCGAAGGCATACCAAGAAACAGAAGATGATGGCTTTGAGATGGATGTGGTATGGCGCCTGCTATGGCGCGATGAGCGCTATCAAGACGGCTCCATCCCCGAGGAAGAGCAGCAGTACGAATTCATGACACCAAAGGCAGAGAACAGCCCAGCTCAAAGCAGTCCTGCTGCGGAAAACGCGAAACTTATCTCGCTTGCAAGCGGGCAGCGCGCTACTTACGCGGGCCGTTGGTTAGTAGAGGGCGATCTGTTTTCGAGCTTGACAATCCAGGCTGGTGACATCCTTCCGCTACACAACGGAAAGAAGGTTCGCTGGGTCCTTGCAGAAGAGTAGTTATATCCTGTGCTGGCAAGAAAAAAACCCATACCCCTCCGCAGCAATCTGACTCCTCGGCAGCGGCCAATGCAGTGGAACCCCCGCCCGCCCGTGCCCACGTGCCGATACTAGGTCCACGAGTAACAGATGCGCAAGCCAATACGGCCCTGAAGTTCCCTCATAGGCAACGCCGGCTAGCTGGCGAACTCGGGCGGTCAGGGGACATTGGGGACGTGTCCCCGTAGGCGCAGCGTAGGCCATTGTGGGCACGACAGGCCCTAGACATGAAAACCCTTGCCGTTTCCGCTATTGCTTTTGCCCTGACTCTTTGCTCGAGCGGGATAGTGGCCGCCTCTTCATCCGGAACCTCCGCAGTGTCGCAAGGATCGACACAGGGAAACGCTGACTCCGGCTTGACACTCTTCTACAAACCGGGAGAGACGAAAGCGCCCATCGATGTCTCCGTGGACGGATCGTTCGTCACCCCGATCCAACCGGGCGAGACGATCGACCTGCTACCCTCCTCGCTCACTCTCACGGTAGAACTGACCGCACCACCGCCGCCCGGGAAGGCCGCCGCCCGCACGCTGACTTGGCAAACCGAAATCCGGGAAGGCAAGCGCAAGCACGTGGTCGTACAGTTGACCGACACAGACATCAGCCTGGTTCAACAACGACGCTATGCGCAAGCACGTCCGATCGATAAGGTCTTTGCCTTCGATGGAGAGGACAGCAGCTGGGTCGACGTGTCGCCGCCTCCGCCCAATGCGCTGCGTCGAAACGATAAAGCGTCCCAAGACGGAATTCAGTGGGTGTCGCCAAAATCATGGCCTGTGCGTGTGCTGTTCATCTCTGGCCACGGACTCTACGAATTCAACAAGCAAGGCAACGTCATTCGCATGGATGCGACAGCAACCGTCTACGCCCGTGTCGATAAAGCAGGAGCAGCAAGGCAACAAACCGACCTGGTCGAACGGCAATGTGTTTCACCTGGTCAGCGGCAACACAGTCGTCGACGACAAGGTCGACAGCGCACGGACATTCGTCCTGACAAAACGCGGAAGGATATGCCCAGCCCAACCTATCGCGGAAGCGTATAGGCTTCGCTGGGAGATCCCGTTGCCCATATACAGTGGAGAATGCGATCAGGCCGTTCAATGGAGGCGATCGGGCACGCCTCTGTGGGCCTACCCCGCGGACGTGAATAGCGGCGAGCCGCCGGAGTTGCTATGGGCCGTTCAGTATTTCCGCGATCCCGTGCGACCGCTCTCGGATTTCGAGGGCAAGTGCGTGTATGGGTGTGCCGGAAGAAACTAGCCCGGGCGATCATCTGCTGCCACCTGCGAGCGCCTACTCAAACCGGTGTTAATCCATGACTCCCTTGACTGAAGCGCGGAGCACGAGACATGGTCAACGGCGACACGCAGCCCTGATAGGTAAGCTGGTTGAGCACTTTGCCGAGCCGCTACGGTCGTCGGAAGTACAACGACGCCCCCTAACGGGCACTAGAAACGACGTCTCGTACCTTCCTCAATTGCTCGGACCAGCATTTTTCATACTGACGACAACCTGTATTTTTCCCTAGCAAGAAATTAAAGCTGACTACCTTGTCGACGAGCGGGAGAACAACGGCGTAGCATTGCCCCCCTCTTGGCGCGGACGCACCATTTTGTTCCCAGCCACAAAGCGGAAATGCCTCGAAGACATCCCGCTCACCAACTTTTGCTTTTTGTACGGGCTCTGTGGGATCCGCGATCCTCAATTGGCCTTGCCCGTCGCCCCAATACGGGACCGGCATACCGCCCTGCGCAGTGCACGTTGTCAAGTCTCCGAAGCAGATCGTTCCAGAGTCTGAATAGCTGCCGCCCATAGGACGACGCCTTTCCATCGCAAGATCGTAAACGATGCCGGACTTAGCTGCGTCCGATCCCTCCGCAGATACAGTTTCAGTTATTTTTTTATAATTTCGAACATCGTACTCGATCGATACCGACTGTCCCGCAAAGGACCGAAGGAATTTATCACCTCCTGCCAGACAGCCAGTCGATATCGATGACAGAAGCAGCATTAAAATGGCAGCTTTCATGGACGGACCTCGTCGCTCACAGCAGAATATATACGCACAGTGTGGTACTCGCGATTGTCTATCCCATTGTCACCGCCGTTGATGGCCCGCGTAACCGTTTGAACATTTGTTCGCGTCGGGGCTACACTCGGTATGGTCCTGTTTATCGTACTTAAGGCATGCGGCTCACCACGATGTGGCGATGCAGCCCAATACCATCCACCGGCGTCAATAATTGCGTATTCATCCGTACCGAGAATGTCGGGATTATTAATGAGCGGACGGCGCACATTTCCACGCTGAGTCCACCAGCTTCTCTCGAAAGAATCTCGGCTTACCCATCCGCGATATACCCAATATTCAGTGTAATTGTATTTCCCGGTGAGTTGCTTCATGCCTCGACCGCGGTAGCGGTATCCATCACCCGGCAGATCATTGCCCATGCGGCCACCGTACAGTTGATTACAACTCGCCTCACTCCTACGTTCGATCATCTGAGTCAGCGTCCTGGACTCCTCAGCACCTTGCCCGAAGAAGTGGGCCAAGCGATACCCGGAGGAATTTACATGATACTTGCGGGCGACTCTATTAATTGTGACCCTGTATCTCTCTCGAACCGCATCACTCAGGGCGTTCCTGGCGGTTTCAAGTGAATTCCTCGTTTTTCTCTGGTAATCGTTCTTATATACTTGCGCAAACTCGTTTCGATCAAGCCAGCCACACGCTCTAAAAAGAAGGACAAACTCACGAGGATGGAAATGCCAATGCGATCCAGGTAGAGGTGTTTGGCCGTTTTCCTGTCCTTGGTCATCGTAACGTGGGCTCTGCAACGCAGCCTGCCCCCAAAACGCCAACGCTTCAACATGCGCCCGAAACCGCCCAAACTGCTCTTCCGTCATCGGCGTCGGGTTGTTCGGGCTCCGCACCTTCAGCCATCCCCATCGCGCTTCCACTGTACTGGCATCCCACTCCGTCGGAAACTTGCAGATCAGCCGCTTCAAGAACGCCTGAATCTGCGGCGACCGTAGGCGCTCATGCGCTTCGTCTGCTGAGACACTGCCGTCGCGATTCATATCGACTGCGCGCAGGATGGTTGGTGCATTGCAAAGGCTGTTGCCGTCCTGAGTGTCTTCAATCAGAAACCAACCGCGCCAGTGCGGAAAATCTGCATCGCTGTACTTCGTTACGCCGGCGGCGTTGAGGTTCACCCAACCCGTACCAGCAGGCGTACGAATTTGGCGCCAGTGCGGTACGTCCTCAGGCGCCAAGGCGTCAGGTCCTATAACACGCCCGAAGCGAAGCAGCTCATATACCGCGCTCGGTGCCGGGCGAGCGTTGGCCGGATAGGCCTCGCTGATGGCATTGGCATCGCGATACAGATTGTATTCAGCGTCGCGTTCAGTGAGCGGGTCACCCAATGCCGTTCCGACCGGACGATAGGTTGTCACGTACGCATTGCCGCGCGCGTCTTGCGCGCCGTCTCCTTCGGCATAGCGTAGGCCAACAAAGACCTCTTCACCGAGTGGCGTGCCGCCTGCGGGCGCGGGTTGGTTCAGTGGCGGACGTTGTGCGTATACCGGTGTGTTGGCTGGCAGCCTGAAATAGAGCTCGCCGAACACCGCGTCGTCACGGCCATTCTGGGTTAGCGGGACATCGCCGCTCGTCCTGCCGATCAGTTGGCGCAGGTTGTCGTCGTCACAGATGATTTCGAAGTGAATCCGATTCGCCTGCCCGCGCACGTATCCTGCCTGTCCAAGTTCCGCCTTTCGATTGACTCGACTGCCGACCTGAACCGTGTTCCGGACCGTATGCAAGTGCATGTAGATCGAGAAGAACACTACACGGGTTGGTGCATTGCCCTGACGAGCGGCGCCAATCTCCGTCTCATGCCGAATAACGACCACGCCATCGCTAGTCCTACCACCGAAACTCAACGGGCTGTCAGCAGCAGGCGGAGGCGGCGGCTCGTGTGAACCGCGTCGATAAACCACAGTGCCGTCGGCAATGGCTCGCACCGGCTCGGTGCCATTGGTACCACGCGCAGGCGCGGTCAAGTGCAGGCCTCCGTGCCAACCGAGGTTGTAACTGACCGGATACGACCCGTCGCCCGGCTCACCGCCAGGCATTGCGGCGTCGATCCACTCGCTTTCGGTTTGGTTGGCGCCGCGCGGTGGGAGAAAGGGAGGACTGATCAGCATGGGACTTAGCCTGAGAACTCAGGTTCAGATAGAGAACGGGTAGTCGTTATCGAGGGAAATGCTGTTCTGCGGGAATAGCGGCAGATCACGATCCGTACGGACCGGCCCCTCAAACTTCCTCTGCGCACTCTTGTAAGTAATCGCCCCCGGACACTCCACCGTAATATTCCCACCCTCGATCGTGATCGACGCCCCACCA
>NZ_JCBAJO010000132.1:0-13637 GCF_059772245.1 Cupriavidus sp. R6-3 | reverse complement strand
GGCGGTGGCAGCGGCAGTGTCGAATTCGACCTGGCCAGCGGCGTCTTCACCGAGATCCAGCCCGGTTCGTATGTCTTCATGGACGGCGACTACGGCAGCAATGCGCGCGGCGACGACGGCGCGGCCGAGGCGCTGCGTTTCGAGCACAGCCTGTTTATCGCGACCACGGTGATGAGCACCGCGGCGCAGGGCCAGGTCGTGGTCGATGCGGGATTGAAGTCGATGGCGGTCGACTCGGGGCTGCCATGGGTATGGGAACGCAACGGCGGGCAACGCAACGGCGTCGATCACAACAGCGGGGAGCGTAGCGGCGGGCAGCGCAACGTCGGCACGCGCAGCACGCGGCTGGCCTATGTCGCCGCCAACGACGAACACGGCATCGTGCGGCCGGTGCCGGGCGCCGGCGGCGAGGTGCCGGCACTGCCGCAACTGGGTGAACCGCTGTGGCTGGTGCCGGGCCATTGCGATCCGACGCTGAACCTGTACGACACGCTGGTCGGGGTGCGCGACGGCAAGGTGGAATCGCTGTGGCCGATCTCGGCGCGCGGTCTCAGCCGTTAAAACGGGTCGTTAAAACCAGGGTTACACGCGGCCATTAAAGGCAGGCCGTTAGAGGCAGCCCGTTAGCAGCAGCCGTGCGAAGCGGCCGTGCGAAGCAGCCGTGCGAAGCAGCCGTCAGAGTAAGCCGTTTGGACGCAGCCGTCAGAGGCGAGCCGCCAGATATAGGCCGCAGATCCGCGGCCAGGCGGGGGGCAGCAAGGAGGAATGACATGATCGATCGCAGCGGACGGCCCATCGACACACCCTCCACGCGGCGGCGCGATGCACTGCGCATCGCGGCCCGCGTCGCCTGCTGGACAGCGCTCGCATCGGCGATGCCGGCCAGCGTGTCCAGCGCCCTTGCGCAACCGCTCGGCACGCTGCCCGTCTCGGCGCTGGCCCGTCCCAATGTGGTGGTGTTGCTGCGGCATGCCAATGCACCCGGCATCGGCGACCCGCCCGGCTTCGACCTGCAGTCCTGTCCGACGCAGCGCAATCTCGATGCGAGCGGCCGCGCCCAGGCACAACGCCTCGGCGCGGCGTGGCGCGCGGCGGGCTTTCGTCCCAGCGCGGTCTGGAGCAGCGCCTGGTGCCGCTGCCGGGACACCGCGCGCCTGATGGACCTCGGTCCCGTCACGGTGCTGCCGGTGCTCAATTCCTTCTTCGGCGACGCCGACGCCCGCACGCATCAAACCGCCGCGCTGTCCCGCTTTATCGACCAGCTCGATCCGCGCGGCGGGCCGTATCTGATGGTGACCCATCAGGTCGTCATCACGGCCCTGACGGGACAGGGGGCCGACAGCGGCGGCGGCGTCGTGTTCGAACTGTCGCCGGACGGCCAGCCACGGCGCCTGTATCGGCTGCCCGCGGGCTGAGGTCAGTCGCCGGGGGTCGCCGCCGGTCGCGGGGTCGCCGAATCGCCGAATCGCCGAATCGCCGAATCACCGAATCACCGAATCACCGAATCGCCGAGCCGCCCGGTCGCCGGAGCCGCCGCGGGCTACTTGCCGCCGCTCCGGCCGAACGCCAACTACAACGTCGAACCGTGCTGATGGCGGTATTCCTGCGTGCGGCCGCCATAACCGTAGGCCGCGGCCCGGGCGTCGATCACATGGATGTACGAGCAGTCGTGCACATTGCCGATCAACTCGGACAGCGCGCGGTGCACCGCTTCGAGGTAGCGCGCCTTCTCGGCCTTGGTATTGGTCTCGTCGGTCACGCTGATATCGAGATGGAACGCATTGCGCTCGAGCGCGGACAGCGGCTGGCCGTCGATGAACCAGGCGTCGTGCGGCACGTACTGGACCGCGACCGCCATCACTTCGGGCTTCTTGCCCAGCACGGTACGGGTCAGCTCGGCAACGGTGGCGGCGGCCTTGGCGGTCAGCGCGGTATCGGGGCGGCCGGAGATCTGCAGTTGGAGATGGGGCATCGCGGTTTCCTCCTTGAATGGTTGGTGAAGTGGTCGGTGCATGGAATCGAAGGTGGCACGGGCCGGCTCGATATCGCCGTGCCGACCCGCCACTGACTCGATCCTAGTGCCCCGCCTGCCATCGGAAAAGCGGGAAGATTTGATACCATCCATCGGTAATGCCGAAACCAGGAGCGGGCGATGCGCGGCTTCGATCTCGAACAATTGCGTACCTTCGTCGCGGTCGCCGACAGCGGCAGCCTGTCGGCCGCGGCGCCGCGGCTGTTTCTGTCGCAGTCCTCGGTCAGCGAGCAGTTGCGCAAGCTGGAGGAGCGCGCCGGCGTGCCGCTGCTGCTGCGGGGCCGCCGGGGCGTGCAGCCCACCCCGGCCGGCGAGCGGCTGCTCGGCCATGCGCGCCGCATGCTCGATCTGGACGCGCTGGCGATGCAGGACATCCGCGGCGAGACGCTGGCGGGCGAACTGCGGCTCGCCATCACCGACTACTACCGCACCAGCGAGATTGCCGGCATGCTGCGGCGCCTGCGCGAGCGGCACCCGCAACTGCGGCTGCACGTGACGGTGATGAAAAGCGCAGCGATCGATGCCAGCGTCGACGACGACGCCTTCGATATCGGCCTGACCATGCGGGTGGTGGGAGCGCGCAGCGGCGCCGCCGATCGGTCGCGCGGGTCCCGCGGGTCGCGCGGGTCGCGCGCCGGTTGGCTCCCGTTGCGGCGGGAGCCGCTGGCCTGGGTCGTCGCGCGCGGGGAGACGGACAGCATCGCCATGCCGCTGCCGCTGGTGCTGCTGCCGGACACCTGCTCGCTGCACCAGTACGTCGTCCGGACCCTGAAGCGTACCCGCGTGCCGTACCGCGTCTCGCACTCCGCGTCGGGCGTGGCGGGGCTGCAGATGGCGCTCGCGGCCGGGCTCGGCATCTCGTGCCTGAACCGCTCGGCCATTCCGGCCGGCGTGGCCGAGCTCGACGCGGCGACCGCATCGTCGCTGGGCCTGCCGGCGCTGCCCGAGGTCGAGTTCTGCCTGCTGCCGCCGCGCCGCGGCGAAGCACCGGTGGTACAGGCCACGCGCGAGGTCCTGGCCGAGCAGCTCGGTTGACCGGCGCGGCCGCATGACCCGGCTCGATGACAGTCCCGTGTCGTCACAAGGCACTGTCATATTGCGCGAGTAGACTCGCAACATCGTTCCGTCATACGGACCGGCGCGGTCGCGGCGCGCCGCTCGCCGTCCGCCCAACCGCCGCGCAACTTCCGCCCAGCTTCGGCCCAACTTCCGCCCGACTGCCCCGATGCCCCTTCCCGCCTCCGACAGTTTCGCCGAGCTCGATCTGCTGCGCGCACTGCTGGAAGTCGGCGCGGCGCATTTCGATATCGAAGTCGTATGCGAGGCCAGCAGCCATGGGCGGCGCTTTCCGGTGTACCTCGCCGGCATCGGCTCGCGCGATCCCCACGCGCCGGCGATCGGCCTGTTCGGCGGCATCCACGGCCTCGAACGGATCGGCACGCAGCTGCTGCTCGACTATATGCGGGCGCTGCTCAAGCGCCTCGAATGGGACGAGCTGCTGCACCTGCAATTGCGCAAGGTCCGGCTGTTGTTCATGCCGATCGTCAACCCGGCCGGCATGTGGGCCGGCCGGCGCGCCAATCCGAACGGCGTCGACCTGATGCGCAACGCCCCGCAGGATGCCGAGGGACGCGTGCCCTTCCTCGCCGGCGGCCAGCGCATCGGCCCGTGGCTGCCGTGGTACCGCGGCAGGGCCGGCACGCCGATGGAGGCCGAGAGCACCGCGCTGCTGCGCGTGGTGCAGGCGCAATTGCTGACGCGCCCGCTGAGCTTCGCGGTCGATTGCCATTCGGGCTACGGCTGGCGCGACAGCATCTGGTTTCCCTACGCGCGGACGCAGGCCGCGATGCCGCATCTGCCCGAGATGTACGTGCTGAAGACGCTGTTCGAGCAGGCCCACCCGCATCACGGCTACGCCTTCGAGCCGCAGAGCCACCAGTACCTGGTGCACGGCGACCTGTGGGACTACGCCTATGACCGCACGCCCGCGCCGCATATCTTCCTGCCGATGACGCTGGAACTGGGCTCGTGGCTGTGGATCAAGAAGAATCCGCGGCAGCTGTTCTCGCGCGACGGCTTCTTCAATCCGGTCAAGGCGCATCGCACCGCGCGCGTGCTGCGCCGCCATGTCAGCCTGTTCGACTTCCTGGCGCGCGCCGCCTTCGCGCCGGCGCGCTGGCTGCCGACCGGTGCGGCGCGGCAGGCGATCTGGCGCGAGGCCAGCGAACACTGGCGCGCCCCTGCCGGCAGGCCGACACGATGAGCGACTGGATCCTGTTGCGCGGACTGACGCGCGAGGCGCGCCATTGGGGCGACCTGCCGGCGGCGCTGCGGCGCGGCGGCGCGGTCGGCGATGACGATCGCCTGACGATGCTCGATCTGCCGGGCAACGGCAACCAGGCCCGCCGGAGATCGCCGGCGACGGTGGCGGCCATCGTGTCCCACCTGCGCGCCGACGCGGCACGGGCCGGCCTGCGCCCGCCGTACCGGCTGCTGGCCATGTCGCTGGGCGGCATGGTGGCGACCGCGTGGGCGCAGCAGCACGCGCATGACATCGAACGGCTGGTGTTGATCAACACCAGCATGCGGCCGTTCGGCGCGCCGCATCAGCGCATGCGTCCCGGCGCGTGGCCCGCGGTGCTTGGCCTGATGCGCTCGTGGCACGACGGCGCCCGTTGCGAGGCCATCATCCATCGGCTGACCTGCGCCCGCACCGATGCACTCGAATCCGACGTGGCGCGCTGGACCGCGATCCGCACGGACGCGCCGGTCAGCCGCGGCAATGCGCTGCGCCAACTGCTGGCGGCGGCCCGCTTCCGGGCCGGCACGGCGCCGCCACACTGCGCCACGCTGCTGCTGTCGTCGGCGGCCGACCGGCTGGTGTCCCCGGCCTGCTCGGCGCGATTGGCCGCGGCGTGGTCGGTCCCGCATCGCGTGCACCCGTGGGCGGGACACGACCTGCCGCACGACGATCCGCAATGGGTGGCGCGGGAGGTGGCACGCTGGATCGCGTTGCCGGCCAGCTAGGCATCGCTCTCCAGGCCGTGATCCTCCCGATCGCGAACCGCCGCGACGATGCCGTCGGCGTGCATGTCATTGAGCAGCGCCATGCCGGCGGCGACGAAGGACGGCAAGTCCGGTACGCCGCATTGACGCCCCAGTTCGTGCAGCAGGCTGTCGGCGGTCACCGAGCCGCCCGACTGCCCGATCTCGTGCAGCAGTTGCCAGGCGAGCGGACTCAGCTCCGAGAATCGCACCTCGTCGTCGGCGGTCCTGCGCACCAGCAGGAAGGTCCCCAGGGCCGGCGGTTGCGACGGCCGATACGCCGGTCCGAGCCGATGCACCGGCCAGCGATAGGCCAGGGGCCAGGCCAGCGGGCACAGTCGCAGCGGCAGGTCCAGGGCCGGCGCGCCCATTGGAGTACCCATTGGAGCGCTCATTGGAGTACCCATCGGAGCGCCGATTGGAGCGCCGGTTGGGGCCCGGATTGGCGCGAACAGGTCCGCGCCGAGCGGTTGTGCATCGCTCTGCAGCAGCGCCATTTCCACCCACTCGTAATGCGCCAGCTCGGCGAGGAACGGCCGCCGCATCGGCGCCGGCAAGGACTCGAGATCCAGCGCGTCGACGAAGGCGACAAACTCTTCGGCAATCTCGCCGAAGCGCGGCGTGTGCGAACGGTGGTCCCGCAGGAAGCGCTCGACCAGCCAGCGCCAATGCTCGGCTCCCAGCAAGGACACCAGCACCGGAAAGGTCCCGCCCAGCAGCGATACGAGGTTGCCGGTCACCAGTTCGCGATAGATCCGCACGCGGGCCGGGTCCATGCCCGGCGGTGACGGATGGCGCGACGGATCGCGCAGGTGGCGGGTCAGCGCCAGCTGCTGCTGCAATGAAGTGCGCGCGATCTCAGCCATGGGCGATTCTCCTCGCGGCTCCATCCGCACGGGCCTGCAGTTCGCGGATATGGCGCAGCTCCCTGGCCAGCTCCGCATAGTCGGGAAAGTTGAAGTCGCGCTCCAGCACGGTGGGATGCACGCCAAAGCGTGCATAGGCGTATTCCAGCAGCGCCCATACCTCGGCCTTGACCGCGGCGCCATGGGTGTCGATCTTCAGGTCGTCGGCTTCGTCGTAATGGCCCGCCACGTGATAGGCGGCCACCCTGCCCGGCTCGAGCGCATCGAGGAAGGCATAGAGATCGAAGCCGTGGTTGATCGCGTTGACGTAGACGTTGTTGACGTCGAGCAGCAAGACACAGTCCGCCTCGCGCAGCACGGCATTGGTAAAGGTGGCCTCGTCCATGTCCTGCCGCGGCGCGGCGTAGTACGACACGTTCTCGATTGCCATCGTCCTGCCGAGGATCTGCTGTGCCCGGCGAATGCGGGCGACCACATGTTCGATGGTCTCCGCCGTGAACGGCAGCGGCAGCAGATCGTACAGATGCGCGTCGTCGGTGCAGTAGCTCAGGTGCTCGCTGTAGAGCGGCACGCGATGGCCATCGAGGAAGCCGCGGATCTCGGTCAGCAGGCCTTCATCGAGCGGCGCGATGCCGCCGAGCGACAGCGACAGTCCATGGCAATAGAGCGGATACCGCCCGGCCAGACGGCCCAGCGCCTTGCCATGGGCGCCGCCGACGCGCAGCCAGTTCTCGGGAGCCAGCTCGAGGAAATCGAAGTCGCCGGGCGGCGCCTGCTCCAGCTGCGGGATCAGGGCCCGGCGCAGCCCCAGGCCGACGCAGGCGGTGGGCGCGGAGCGCGGTGACAGGACGGACGAACGGATCGGCACCGGCACGGTGGATCTCCTTGGATCGTTTGGGGGGCATGGGAAAACATGGGGGGGCATGGGGCCACCGGGGGGCCCGATGCAGGGCTTGCGCAGCCGCGCCACACCGATTCGATCCGGCGCGGCGCAGCCGCACGGGACGGCTACTTCTGCAGCTTGGCGAACAGGTTCTTCGGTACCGGCTTGCCGTTGGCCTGGTAGGTGGCGCGCAGATACTCGTAGGCCTCGGCCTGCGAGATGTTGCCGTCGTGGCTGGTGTCGATCTTGTCGAACTCCGCGGCGCGCGTCGGCGCCACCGCCAGGAACTCGGCGCGCGAGACGAGGCCGTTCTTGTCGGTATCGGTGCGCGAGAAGGAGGCGTCGCCGCATTTCCCTTCGCCGCATTTCCCTTCGCCGCATTTGCCCTCGCCACACTTGCCTTCGGCCTGCGCGCCCTTGCTGGCGCCGCGCGACACGCGCGTCGTTTCGGCACCGCACTTGCCTTCGCCGCACTTGCCCTCGCCGCATTTGCCTTCTGCCTGCGCGCCCTTCTTCGCGCCGCGCGGTGCGCGCACCGTTTCCGCACCGCACTTGCCTTCGCCGCATTTGCCTTCGGCGGCCTTGCCGTCGGCCGCGGCCACCAGATAGCCCTGCGCCAGCGGCTGCATGGCGAAGACCGGTCCATTCAGCAGCACGCTGCCGGCCAGCGCGGCACCAAGCAGGCCGAGCGTCGTCTTGCGGGAGGAATGAGCTTGTGACATGGCGAATCTCCTGAGTCAATGCACGCGGACGTGCGGGTCTGTGCCACGAGGCGTGGCGAACGGAATCGTTTCGATTGGGGTGGTCGTCTATGGCGGGCTCGCGCAGCGAAGCGCCGCATATCGAGCGGCCGGACGGCGAGACCATCAGGCGCTGGCCCTGGCCCTGGCCCGGCTCAGCGCGGCCAACGCGATGCCGATGGCGATCAGCGCACCGCCGGCCCATGGCAGCAGAAGCGCCAGCGGCAGGCCGAGCAGGATCAGCACGGCGGACCAGACGGCATGGCCGGCATGGGTTGCAGCAGCGGCCGGCAGCGCGTTGCCACGCGCCCACCGGTGCATCAGCAAGCCGTCCAGGCTCAGCGGGCCGGCACCACGCAGCAGCAGCGGCAGCAGCATGAGCACATACAGCAGCGGCAGCTTGAAGTTGCCGTAGCCCTTGTCGGTGACGGCGTAGCCCTGCCACAGCTCGGCGAGGCTCGCCCACTCCGTTGGCCAATGGACCGCGTAGGTTGCGACCACGGTCAGCACGATCAGCGCGTAGGCGACGAAGCGCGTACCCAGGCCCAGCAGCAGCGCGACGGCGCCCAGCAGTTCGAGCCAGGTCGCCAGCGTCCAGTTGAGGTTGGCGCTCAGCAGCGAGAACGGCAGCGGGAACTGCCCGGCGAGCTGGTCGAACCAGTTCTGTCCGAGCAGCTTCTCGCGGCCCGACTCGAAGAACTCCCAGGCGAGGATCGCGCGCAGTCCGATCGGCGCCAGCCAGTGGCCGACGGTATCGAGGCGGGTTGTCAGCGGGATGGGGATGGGCCGGTCTTGCACAGTGCGCTCCTTGAAATGGCGTCGTGGATTCGATGTCGCCATTTCAGGGCGGGCGTGTATCGCGGATGTGTTTGCCGGCGCGCGGGATTGTCACGGAGTTGCATCGCGGGCGGTGGCAGATACAGTGCAATACAAAGCGCGGGCGTTCTCGGTGGTTCGCGGTCCGCGGTCGTTCTCCACGGTTCGCGGCAGTCGCACCGTTGCACCGTTGCACCGTTGCACCGTTGCACCTTTTGCGCCTTTGCACCATTGCACCGTTGCACCTTTGCGCCTTTGCACCGTTGCACCGTTGCACCTTTGCGCCTTTGCGCCTTTGCGCCGTTGCACCGTTGCACCGTGGCGCGGTTGCGCGGTTGCGCGGTTGCGCCGATGCGCCGATGCGCCAATGCGCGCTTGCACCGATGCACCGATGCGCTTGCCGATGGAAAAAAAAATCCGGATTGGCCTGCCAACGCAACAGGCAAATCCGGATCGGGCACCACGGGGCGCAGCCGAAGCCGCGGCTACGGCGCGAAGCGTGTGAACACGTAGTCGCGGTCCTTGACGCGGGCCGCATGGCAGGCGAAGCAGGTTTGATGCTGGGCCGCGTCCACCGCCACGCCGTTGACGAAGCGGCCGAAGCCCCAGCCTCCGGTCGACGCATACCGGCGCGAGTCCTTGACCATCACCTGCACCGTGGTCGGCTGCCCCGGTATCGTCGCGGGCTCGAAGTCGGGCGATGGCTTGCGCTTGTAGGCCAGCTTGACCAGCACGGCCCCGTCCGGGAAGCGCTTCGCGGATCGTTCGATGGCCGCCATCGCTTCCGGGTTGCCCAGCACCACACGCAGCTCATCGAGCGGGGCGGCCTCTTCGGCGGGTGCGATCAACTGCCATTTACGGTAGCCGTGGGGAATGGTGACGCCATAGATGGGGGAGGCCGATGGCTTGGCGGTCGGCTGTGTGGCGGTTGGCTGCGTGGCGGTCGGCTGCTGGACGCGCTGCTTGGTGGCGGGCTGCTGGGCGGTCTGATGCTCGGCAGGCTGCTTGCCGGTCTGTTGCTGCGCGGTGTCGCTGGCGGCATGGACCGCTGGCTGCGCGGTGTCGCGCGCGCCGTGGACCGATGGCTGCGCCAGGGTCGGCTGGCCGACGGCGGCGCAGGCGAGCAGCGTAAGCCCGGCGAGGGTCGTGGGTAGTCGGAGACGTTGCATGCGAGATCCCCTCGCTCAAAGCTGCACGACCTGCAACACCGCGTCGGCGAATGCGCGCGGTGCTTCCTGCGGCAGGTTGTGGCCGATGCCGCCGCCGATGTCCCGGTGCTGGTACTTGCCGGTGAACATGCCGGCGTAAGCGGCGGGCTTCGGATGCGGGGCACCGTTCGCGTCGCCTTCCATCGTGATGGTCGGCACCGAGATCTTCGGCGCCGCCGCCAGGCGCTTCTCCAGCGCATCGTATTGCGTCTCGCCCTGGGCCAGCCCGAGACGCCACCGATAGTTGTGGATCACGATGGCGACGTGATCGGGGTTGTCGAACGACTGCGCCGAGCGGCGGTAGGTGGCGTCATCGAATCGCCACTGCGGCGAGGCCAGTTGCCAGATCAGCCGGTTGAAGCCATCGAGATTGGCCGCATAGCCGGCGGCTCCGCGTTCGGTCGCGAAGTAGAACTGGTACCACCATTGCAACTCGGCCTGCGGCGGCAAGGGCTTGCGGTTGGCTTCCTGGCTGCCGATCAGATAGCCGCTGACGGATACCAGTCCAAGGCAGCGCTCCGGCCACAGCGCGGCGACGATATTCGCGGTGCGGGCGCCCCAGTCGAAACCGGCAATGATGGCCTTGTCGATCTTCAGCGCATCCATCAGCGCGATGACGTCGAGCGCAAGCGCGGCCTGCTGGCCGTTGCGCGGCGTGTCGGCCGACAGGAAGCGGGTCGAGCCGTATCCACGCAGGTACGGCATGATCACGCGATAGCCGGCCGCCGACAGCAGCGGCGCGACCTCGACGAAGCTATGGATGTCGTACGGCCAGCCGTGCAGCAGGATCGCCACCGGACCGTTGGCCGGCCCGGCCTCCGCATAGCCGATGTTCAAGGTGCCGGCGTCGATCTGGCGAATGGGGCCGAAGGAGGCGGCACCCGGCGTTTGCCGGGCACCGGTTGCGGCCGGCCGTGCCGACTGCGTCGACTTTGCCGATTGTGCCCGGGCCGCGCTTCCCAGGGCCAGTTCCAGCAAGCCGATGCCGGCCAGCGCTGTGGTCGAGCCGAGCAAGCGGCGGCGATGTGCGTTCACTGAATCTGACATGGTCGTTTCTCCAAAAAGGTGGGTGAGAAACGCCAGCGGACTCCCGCGCAGTATCGTCGGCATGTCCGAATTCCGCCGCCGCGCATCGCCGTGTATCGATCGACGGGGTCGATACACGGCGATACAAACTCGCCGCCGGATTGCGTGATGGTCCGACGTGGCCGGTGCTAACGGAGGATGGCACCATGGCCCGGACTCGCGCCGGAGGGGCCGCCGCCCCGTGCCACCTCGGCATCCACCAGTCCGGCGCTGTGCCAGATCCGCTGCGCCTGCGCGCGCACCGCGGACTGCCGCGCCCGCACGCCGGCGATCCCCGCCATCGCATCGCGCAAGGCCTGCTTGCCGGCGTCGTACAGCGCCTCGCGGATGTCCAGCAGCTTGCGGCAGGTGCCCCAGGCGTTCAGATCGAGCCGCTGCAGCGCGTCGCCGAGACGATGCAATTGCGGCTCTGTCAGCCGGGCACCGGCACGTGCCAGCAGATCGTCCACACGCCGCTCGATCTCCGTGAGCACCCCCTCGCCCGCGCGCTGCCGCGCCAGCGTGCGCAAGTTGTGGACCAGCGAATCGATGGCAGCACCGATCTGGTCGGCATCGCTGCCAGGATCAAGCAGCAGGTCCGTCAATGTCTTCATGGCGGCCGGCGGCGGACTGCTGCGGGGCTTCTCGTCGACGCGACTCGACGCGGCGCCAGCGGCTGCGGCAGCCGCCGCTGCCTCGTCCGGCCCGGCGGCACTGGACGGACCCGAGGGCGGCGCTTCCTGGGCAATGCCAAGCTGCGTGCGAATCAGCACCAGCGCGGTATCCCGCTCAAGCACGCGAAAATCGTCGGCATGGCGGGTCATGCCGCTCACGGTCAGCTCGCGGGCTTCCGACGCCCTGCATAGCGCTTGCGCGGCCGTCGCCCATTTCGCGGCCAATGCCTGCGTGAGCGCCAGGTCGCCGTTCGCCATCCCGAAACGGCACACCGCCTCGACCGAACGTCGGAACATGTCGAAGGTATCCGCAGCGTACGCACCGCCGGCCAGGAACTTGCGGTCGCGCGGGCGCGGGCTGACCCAGTCGTCGCGAAGGCGCGCCAGGTCCAGTACGCCCTTGCCGTCGCGTACCTTGGCCAGTTCGCGGTCCAGCTGCGTCAACACATGACCGACACCAGCCGCCGGCACGATGCTGTCCGGCTCGAACCTGCGCAGCGCTTCCCTCGCGGTCGCCTCGATCATGGCCTTCGCCGCCGTTGTCGCGGCCGCATCGTCCGCCGCGGCGTCGTTGCCGAGGTCCGATGCCGGATAGCCGCGGGGGTCCTGGCACCAGTCCACCATCGCCTGCAGGGTGTCCCTGCTGCACCGGGCACAGAATGCGGCAAGCGCATCGGGCGGCAATGGCGTCAGCTTCTCGGCGATCGACTTCGCCGTATCCCGGTCGGACAAGGGCGGCGGCGTGGAAACGTAGGTGATCCGGGGCAACGGCTGACGGCCGCTGGCTACCGTCTGCGCGCGCCGGCCGCGCCAGAAGAACAACGCGCGCAGAAGCCGGGACCAGAGGCTGGTTCGCGCGGTTGGCGCGCCGCATGCAATACCGCATGCAATGCCCGAGGATGGCGCGGCTTCGGACCGCACCTTGTACCTGACGCCCAGGCACGGACCGAAGAATCTGGACACGACTTGCAACATCCCATTCCCCCAAACAAGCAAAAAAAAGCATTCCACGCGGCCCCATCGAGGCCGCGCCCTGACTAACCATGTGCGTGGATCAGGCTCGGACCCAATCGAGCGGCATTTCGGCCGGAGTCTCCGGCGCGGGGTCGGTAGCGAACAGCTGCCGGAACAGGACGCTCGCCGCAGCGACTGCGCCCGCTTGCGCGGATGCCGATGACGCGCCGTGCGGTGCTTCCGACGAAGTCGAATCGGCCTGGCCGGCATGGGCCGGGCCCTGGTCCGAGGCACGCGCCTTGCCTGCGGCGCGTGCCTTGGCGTCGCTGGCGCTCGGCAAAGGCGCTGCTGCAGGCTTCGTCTTCTTCTTTGCCGCTTCGCGCTTCGCTGCCGGCGCCGCTTGCCTCGCCATGCGCATGGCGAGCAAGGCGGACAGCTGATCATAGGCGGCCAACCAGTCGCCCAGCAGCCGACGTTGGCCGGCGAGCGCGCTGGCGGCGCGCGACGTGCCCGTGTCGTGGCGCTCGCCGGGGCGCGCCGAGCGGTGGACCATGGCACGCAGTGCGAGCATGGCTGGCGTCGTCATCCAGCGATGCAGATTGGCGATGTCGTTCGGCTTCAACGCCGGCAGCCTCGTCGCCAGCGCGTCGTGCAGCAGACTCTCCGGCGCGCTGTCGGCAGCCGGAAGACCGGAACCGGTGCCGGCCCGATCCGCATCGCCGATGAGAGCCCGTGCGGTGTCGGCCAGCTTGCGGGCGCTGGCCCCAAGCGCAGCGAGTTCCGCGAGAAGGACCGCATCGCCGGCGTGCTGGCTCGCGTCGGCCGTACAGTGGCCGGCATGCCGACAAAACCGGTCGAGCGTGTCTGTTGCCACGCTGGAGAGCGTGCTGCCCGCTTGCAGCATCGGTTCCAGTTCCTGGCCGAGGACCGGGCACTGCCGCAGCGCCAACCGCTGCGCGGCGTTCAGCCCGTGACCGCCCTCGAGCACCAGGCGGTGCAGCGCCGCGCGCAGTGCTGGCGGAAAGCGGTCGGCAGACGGCGCTTGCCCGCTGTTGCCGGCCAGCACCCTGACATGCGCCAGCAGCATGTCGATCTGCCTGGCCGCCGCCTGGCGATCGGGCAGCCGGTCGCTGTTGATCATCGCGGCAAGGTCCCATGGGGGGCCACCGACGATCGCGCGAAGCGCGGCATCGCCCCGCTCCCGCAGCACGGAATGCTCTCGGCCGTAGGGAATCGCCTCCAGCGTGCCGACCAGTTCGTCTACCGCGTGCTGCAGCGTGGCGGCGTCCGCGGATGGTTCGGTCTGCAAGCGGTCCCGCAGCGCAAGCGCCTGTGCGATGGCGCGGCGCCCCGG
>NZ_JCBAJO010000131.1:0-13662 GCF_059772245.1 Cupriavidus sp. R6-3 | reverse complement strand
CACTGGATCTTCGCGACCGGCGCCGCGGCCGCGCTGCTGGCGCTCGGCCTGGTCCGGCGGACGCCCGACGTCGAGCTGCGCGGCGCCGTGTCGGACCACGTCAAGCCGCTGGCGATGGAATAAATGGCGCCGGCCAACCGCACGCCGGTTGGCCCCTTCGCCCTCCGCCCTCCGCCCTCCGCCCTCCGCCTTTCGCCCTTCGCCCTCCGCCCTTCGCCCTTCGCCCTTCGCCCTTCGCCCTTCGCCCTCCGCCCTTCGCCCTTCGCCCTTCGCCCTTCGCCCCTTCGCCCCTTTGCCCTTCGCCCTCCGCCCTTCGCCCTTCGCCCCTTCGCCCCTTCGGCCCTTCCGCCCTTGGCCCATTCGCCTCGTAGCGCCCTCGCCGGCGTAGACTACGGGTCACCGTTCGCACCGTTCGCCGGAGATCGACGCCATGACCCGCTTCCCTGCCTTCTCGAGCCAGCCGCCACGCCGCGGCCGCGCTGCCTTGCGCTGGGCCGTCGCGCTCGCGCTGTCCGCGCCGCTCGCCCAAGCCGCCGGTGAACCAGGCGCGAACCGCCCTGCCGGCGCCGCCCCGGCGACATCCCAGGCATCGTCGGCCAGCTGTCCGGCCACGCTGAATTTCCGTTTCCCGCGGCTGCAGGACGAGGCCGAACAGAACCTGTGCCAGTACGCCGGCAAGGTCGTGCTGGTCGTCAATACCGCCAGCTATTGCGGCTTCACGCCGCAGTACGAAGGCCTGGAGGCGCTCTACGCCAAATACCGCGAGCGCGGCCTGGTGGTGCTGGGCTTCCCGTCCAACGACTTTTCGCAGGAGCCGGGTTCGGAAAAGGAGATCGCCGACTTCTGCTTCAACACCTACGGCGTCAAGTTTCCGATGCTGGCCAAGACGCACGTGCGCGGCGACCAGGCCAATCCGATGTATGCGCGGCTCGCCAGGGAAAGCGGCACGGCGCCCAAATGGAATTTCCACAAGTACCTGATCGACCGCGACGGGCGCGTGGTTGCCAGCTATCAAAGCTCGGTGAAACCGTCGGACCGGCAACTGGTCTCGCGCATCGAGCAATTGCTGGCCGCACCGCGCCAGGCGAATGCGGCGGCGGCAAATTGATCGGCTGAAGAATGGCCGAACCGTCTGAAGATCTGCAGAACACCACCAAGCAAAACGAGGAGAACGATGAAGCTGGTACGAATTGGCAGCGCCGGCGCCGAGCGGCCGGGACTGATCGATGCGCAAGGCCGCGTGCGCGATCTGTCGGCAGTGGTCGGCGATATCGACGCGCGCACGCTGGCGCCGAACGCCCTGGCCGAACTGGCGGCGCTGGACCCCACCGCCCTGCCCCTGGCCGAAGCCGAGCGTTTCGGCACGCCATGGACCGGGATCGGCAAGATCGTCGCCATCGGGCTGAACTACGCCGACCACGCGGCCGAGGCCAACATGCCGATCCCCTCTGAGCCGATCGTGTTCCTGAAGGCCACCAGTTCGCTGAACGGCCCGAACGATCCCGTGATGCTGCCGCGCGATTCGGTCAAGACCGACTGGGAGGTCGAACTCGGCGTGGTGATCGGCACGCGCGCGCAGGACGTGCCGGCGGCCTCCGCGCTCGATCACGTAGCGGGCTACTGCGTCGTCAACGACGTCTCCGAGCGCGAATTCCAGATCGAGCGCGGCGGTACCTGGGACAAGGGCAAGGGCTGCGACACCTTCTGCCCGGTGGGTCCGTGGCTGGTCACGCGCGACGAGGTCCCCGATCCGCAGGCGTTGTCGCTGTGGCTCGACGTCAATGGCAAACGGATGCAAAGCGGCACCACCGCGACGATGGTGTTCGATGTCGCCACGCTGGTCAGCTACGTCAGCCGCTTCATGACGCTGCATCCCGGCGACCTGATCTGCACGGGCACGCCGCCGGGCGTCGGCATGGGCCTCAAGCCGCCGCGTTTTCTGCGGGCCGGCGACACCATGCGGCTTGGCATCGAGGGATTGGGCGAGCAGACGCAGCGCGTGCTGCCCTACTCGCGCTCGGTGTGATGGCGAACTGAACGGGCGCTGCATAGGCGCTGAACAGGCGCTGAACGGGAGGGGACTCTGATCCCATCGAGGCGATCGAGTTCCCCCAACCCTGCGCGCGTCATGGTGGACCGTACCCCGTTAGCAACAGTTCTGAAAACAAATGCGGCGCAAAGAGCGAATCGCATAGGCACTCGCGATCCTAAGTGGAATACTGTGCTTCATGGACTAAGCCAGTACGAGCGCCGTCATGTCAGAAGTTGATCCCCCCATTCTTGTGTCCCGCCTCGGAGCCGATCTCACCCCGGCTTATTGCGAGTTGTCCGATACCCTGGACAGCCGCGCCGAACTCGAGGCGATTCGCCGCACCATCCACCAACACCCCGAACTCGGATTCGAAGAGCACCGCACCGCCGAACTGGTGGCGCAGCGCCTCGAGCGCTGGGGCTATGCGGTGACACGCGGGGTCGGCGGCACGGGCGTGGTCGGCACGCTGCGCAACGGCGACAGCGGGCGCAGCGTCGGCATCCGCGCCGACATGGACGCGCTGCCGATTCTGGAATCGACCGGCCTGCCGTATGCCAGCGTCCATTGCGGCAAGATGCACGCGTGCGGCCACGACGGCCATACCGCGATCCTGCTGGGCGCCGCACGCCAGCTGGCGCGGACGCGCAATTTCGACGGCACCGTCCATCTGATCTTCCAGCCCGCCGAGGAAATCGGCGCGGGCGCCAGCGGCGCGCAGCGGATGCTGGCCGACGGCCTGTTCGAACGCTTCCCCTGCGATGCGATCTTCGGCCTGCACAACCATCCGGGCGTGCCGGCCGGCACCTTCATGTTCCGCGCCGGTCCGATGATGGCGGCCTGCGATACCGTAACGATTACGATTCGCGGCAAGGGCGGCCATGCCGCGCGGCCGCACCAGTCGATCGATCCGATCCTGGTCGCCGGCAGCCTGGTGATGGCACTGCAGACCATCGTGTCGCGCAATATCGATCCGAACGAAACCGCGGTGGTCACGATTGGCTCGCTGCATGCCGGCCACGCGCCCAACGTGATTCCCGAAAGCGCCAAGCTCGAATTGAGCGTCCGTTCGTTCAGCCCCGAGGTGCGCACCACGCTCGAATCCCGCATCCGCCAGCTGGTGACCTCGCACGTCGAGGGCTATGGCGCCGCGGTCGATCTCGATTACCGCCCGGGCTATCCGGTGGTGGTCAACAGCGAAGCCGAGACCGAGTTCGCGCGCCAGGTCGCCGAGGAGCTGGTCGGGCCGGACAAGGTCGTGGGCCAGATTCCGCTGATCTCGGGCAGCGAGGACTTCGCCTATTTCCTGCAACAGCGCCCCGGCTGCTTCGTGCGCCTGGGCAATGGCGCCGGCCGTCCGCTGCTGCATAACCCCGCCTACGATTTCAACGACGACAACCTGACCGTGGGCGCGGCGTACTGGACGCGACTGGTCGAGCGCTATCTGGCCGCCTGACCGGCGGGCTCTCCAGGCAACTCCATCCAAAAGGCAAACCCGCTCAGCGAAAGAACGCGCTGGGCGGTACGCCGAACTGCCGCCGGAACATCGCCGCGAACGCGCTGGGACTCTGGTAGCCCAGTTCCAGCGCTACCTCGACGACCTTGACGCCCGCCGCGAGCCGCTCCAGCGCGGCCAGCAACCGCGCCTGCTGGCGCCACTGGCCGAACGTCATGCCGGTCTCGCGTGCGAAGCGCCGCTGCACGGTCCTGCCATCGACGCCCACTCGCCGCGCCCAGTCCGCCAGCGTCATCGGCGTGTCGGGCGCTTCCAGAATCGCGGCACAGATGCGCCGCAGCGCCGGGTCCACGGGATGGGGAAGATGCAGCGGCAGCGCGGGCAGCAGCACGACCTCGTCGAGCAGCAGCTGCATCAGGTGGCCGTCGCGCGAATCGGGCGAGTAGGGCGGAACGATGTCGATCGCGGCCAGGATCAGTTCGCGCAGCAGCGGCGAGACGCCGAGCACGGTGCAGCGCGTCGGCAATCCCGCGGCCGCGTCCGGGCGGATATACGCGGTGCGCATGCGCACCTGGCCGACCATCCGGATCCAGTGATCGGTGCCGCCCGGCACCCAGATCGCCCGCGTCGGCGGCACGATCCATTGACCCTCGTCGGTTCCCACGACCATCACGCCATGCACGGCATGCAGCAGTTGCGCGTGCGGATGCCGGTGGCGCGTGGTCAGATGGCCCGGCTGATAGTCGGCGGCCATCGCGGCCACCGGCATCGGGCCGCGGTCGTAGGCCATGTAGCGCGGCCGCGGCGAGGGCGGGGCGTCGGGTCGGGCGTCGGGTTGGTGGTCGGGTGGGGAAGCGGCATCGGCCATCTGGATCGATATCCCGAATGTGGCGAAAGCGTGGCGCATAGAGCGTGGAACAGGGCCATTATCTGTCCGTTTCGAGATGGTTGTAGTCTCAATCTCGCAGGACAGGCGCCAACACAAGGAATAGCATCACCGTGTTCGCGCGCGTGCGGCCTCGCTGCCGTGTTGCTCCCGCGTCTTGCCGACGACTTCCCGACCGCGCCCGAACGCTCCCAAGAAAAAGTCCAACCAGAGACCTTTGCCATGGCTTCGCGAATCGATTCCCTGTCTGCCGAATTGGGCAATGTGCCCGATGCCGCCGTGACACCGGCCGCGCCCGCTGCGCCGGCCACGCCGAGCGCGGCCGCTGCCGGCGCCGGCGAACGCACCGGCTTCCGCGTGCTGTCCGCCATCAGCTTCGCCCACATGCTCAACGACATGATCCAGTCGTTGATCCTGGCGATCTATCCGATGCTCAAGGGCGGCTTCAACTTGAGCTTCGTGCAGATCGGCCTGCTGACGCTGACGTACCAGATCACCGCCTCGCTGCTGCAGCCGCTGGTCGGCCTGTACACCGACAAGCATCCGAAGCCGCATTCGCTGGCGGTTGGCATGGGATTCACGCTGGCGGGATTGCTGCTGTTGTCGATTGCACCGAGCTATGGCGTGCTGCTGGTCGCCGCGGCGCTGGTCGGCACCGGCTCGTCGATCTTCCATCCGGAATCGTCGCGCGTGGCGCGCATGGCCTCGGGCGGGCGCCATGGGCTGGCGCAGTCGATCTTCCAGGTCGGCGGCAATGTCGGCAGCGCGGCCGGACCGCTGCTGGCGGCCGTGGTGGTGCACACGCAGGGCAGCATCGCCTGGCTGTCGCTGGCGGCCCTGCTGGCGATCGCGGTGCTGTGGCGCGTGGGCGGCTGGTATGGCCAGCGCCTCGCCGAGCATGCCCGCGCCGCGCGCAAGGCGATGGCCAGCGCGCCGCGGCTGCCGGGCCGTACCGTGGCGCGCGCCATGGCCGTGCTGATGGTGCTGCTGTTCTCGAAGTATTTCTATATGGCGTCGCTGGGCACCTATTACACCTTCTACCTGATGGAGCGCTTCGACGTGCCGCAGCGCTCGGCCCAGCTCTATCTGTTCGCCTTCCTGTTCGCCGTCGCGGTCGGCACCATCCTGGGCGGCCCGATCGGCGACCGCATCGGCCGCAAGCGCGTGATCTGGTTCTCGATCCTCGGCGTCGCCCCGTTCACGCTGATGCTGCCCCATGCCGACCTGTTCTGGACCGCCGCGCTGTCTCTGGTGATCGGCTTCATCCTGGCCTCGGCGTTCTCCGCGATCCTGGTGTTCGCGCAGGAACTGATCCCGGGCAAGGTCGGCATGGTGTCGGGCCTGTTCTTCGGCCTGGCCTTCGGCATGGGCGGCATCGGTGCCGCGGTGCTCGGCGGGGTCGCCGACGCGCACGGCATCGAGACGGTCTACCGCTGGTGTGCCTACTTGCCGCTGCTCGGCGTGCTGGCCGTGTTCCTGCCGGAAACCCGCACGCGCGCCTCGTAGTCCGGATCGAGGCGCGACAGCAGGGCGGTCGCGGCGGCCGGCGCGCGCTCCTTGTCGCCGTTGATGAAGAAGACGAAGACGTCGCGGCGGCTTGCCGGGGCGTCGTTGTCCTCGACCCGCGGCAGCCCCTGCGGCGCCTCGCCCCGCGCCCACGCCTGGGCATGCTCGACCCACGCGTCGAGCAATTTCGGCGCGTAGCCGTACTTGAGCTTGGCGTTGCTGCGCATCAGCCGTGCGTAGACGAAGTCCCCGGTCACATCCGCGAACGAGGGGAATTTCTCGGCATCGGTGAAGACCGTCGCCGCCTTGTAGCGGCGGGCCAGCGCCAGGAACTCGGGGCAGGCAAAGCTGGCGTGGCGCACTTCGACCACATGGCGCAGCCCGATGCCGTCGGCTTCCTGCGGCAGCAAGGCGAGAAAGGCCTCGAAATCCTCGGGATCGAACACCTTGCTCGGCGCGAACTGCCAGACGATCGGCCCGAGCTTGGCGCCCAGTTCGGTAATACCGCTGTCGATGAAGCGCTCGACCGACTCCCCGGCCTCGGCCAGCACCCGGCGGTTGGTCGCATAACGCGACGCCTTGACCGAGAAAACGAAATCGTCGGGGGTCTGCTCCTTCCACTTGATGAAGGACGCGCGTTTCTGCGTGCCGTGGTAGGTGCTGTTGATCTCGATCGCGGTCAGCCGCCGGCTGGCGAACTCGAGTTCGCGCGCCTGCGTCAGGTCCTCCGGGTAGAACGTGCCGCGCCAGGGGGCATAGGTCCAGCCGCCGATGCCGACGCGGATGGCGCCGGCCTGAGTCGATGCATTCGCTGCCATGACGATCCTCCTCCGATTTAGCGATTCACTCCGATGGCGTGATCGCGGGGTACTTGGCGGCATTGAGCGCGATCTTGTCGCGCACCGCGGCGTCGAGATCGACCTCCAGCACACTGGCCAGCTCGACCAGGTAGATCAGGATGTCGGCCAGCTCCTGCCGCACATGCTCGCGCTCGTCCGTCGCCATCACGGTGTGGGACTGCTGCTCCGTCTTCCACTGAAAGATCTCCACCAGCTCGGCCACCTCGACGCTCAGGGCCATCGACAGGTTTTTCGGCGAGTGGTACCGCGCCCAATCCCGGGCGCGGATGAAATCGTTCAGCACCTGTTGCAAACGCTCTGTTTCGATCAGCTTCATCTGCGTCCTTGCCCACGGCAGGTTGTTCGGTGGGCTACTTTACCGTGCCTGCCTCCGGCGCTGCCCGCTGCGCCGCCGGCTCGCCCGCTGACTCGCCCGCTGACTCCTCCACCGGCCCGGCCGGCTCGTTGGCGAGCACGTCGGCCGCCCATTGCGCAAAGGCCTCGCCGCGCGACGAGCCCAGCCGCACGCCGACCAGCAGCACCGCGTCGAGCGCGTAGCAGGTCGGGCCGGGCGCCACGCCATCGTCGCGCTGGGCCTCCTTACGGATCGAAGCAGAACCGAGCCGGCGCCCGCAGAAGGCGGCCTTCAATTGCCTGGCGACATCCTGCTCCGAGGTCCGGTACAGGGCCGCCATATTGTCGAGCGTCATCCACAGCTTGCCGTCGAGCACCCGGCAGGCGATGCGCGTCAACGAGTCCTCGGTCTGGTAGTAGCGCCGGTCGGCGCCGTCGGCGTTGGCATTCTCTGTCATGGTCGATGTCCCATGGTCTCCGGCGTTGAAGAACGATGTGGAGACGCAAGGTATCGCTTTCCGAAGGAGTGCACGTACAGCTGGCGCCGATCGGGCGACGCTTTTTAGTGAATTTCGCGTGAAAGCTAATGCTGCCTGCGGCCGGGAAAAGCGCGAACGAAATGGAATCGCAACGGCACCGGAAGGGAGCGGGCGAGGGGAGGGAAGGGAACCGCCGGGAAAGGCTGGGGAAGAAAAAAAGCCAACTACCAAAGGAAGGATGACGTGCGACCCAACGAGGAGCTGGGGTTGGTAGCTGGCTCCCGCAAGCGTTGACGGGCGAACCGACAAACGCGATCGTAGGTGCATCGGCCGGCCGGTTCTGTAGAAAAGCGCGCCGGGCTTTAACAGTCCGCGAGCCGCTCAGGCCACCTCCTGTCCGCTATCGATGTTTCGCCCCAGGAACAGCCCGCACATACACGGCAAAACGCAACTACGGTTGCGAAGCATCGCCCCGGCATTCGAGGACTCTCTGCCGCGGGCAAGTCGATCGCAGACCATCGATGTGCTCGTTGAGGTTTGGTGGAATGCGCTGCCACATGGGATCGAGGATGAAGTCGATTCCTTCGCGCCTGGCCTGCTTTGCCGCCGGCACGAAGTCGGCGTCGCCCGCTATCAGCACGATCTGGTCAACCTGCTTCTTGAACGCCAACGAGGACACATCGACGCCGATTCGCATGTCGACGCCTTTTTGGCGGATATCGACCATTACATCGTCGGGCGTCAGCTCGGCCATCTGCATCTTGCCGGCCAACAGGTCGGCGACCCTGGACGCCTTGATGGTCCATTGGCTGTAGGTGGAAAGATGCCCGAGCCGCAGTGCGACCTTGCGCATGCCTCGCAGATGCTCATGGAGCTGAAGCCGGAAAGCAGCCTCGGCCGACTTGGCGAAGTCGACAATTCGCTTGTTGATCGGGTTGTGCATCTTCTTTGTCAGCGGCGGACAGTCGTAGAAGAAGATGCGATACAACTCGCGACGATCCAGCCGCCGTCTCTGGCGATCCGGGAATGCATCGCCTCCAGTGCCGTTTCGACGTGGTGACAGATGGGCACATGCCCATCGATGGGCGCACTCCGCCGCCCGGCGCGCGTCATGGGCGTTCTGCGGCTCGATTGCCCGAAAGCGCTTGATGAAGAAGGCGCCGTCGATAAGGATGGCTGTCGGCATGCTGACTCCTGCGCCTGCGTTGCTACGCCAAAATGAAAAAAGCCCAGGGGTTCGGCGCGCTGCTGGATGATTGCAACGGCTTACTGCCAAGGGCTGGATGCAGGCGAATCTAGCATTGGCCAGGGTCCGGGGCAACAGCACCCGGGATGCCTGTCAGTGAAAAAAAGAAAGCGCCCGAAGGCGCTTTCCTTGTCCTGCCGGCTGCCGCGCCTTCAGCGCGCGGTGCCGTTCTGCGGCGTCGGCGCCGAGGCCACCGGGCCGGTTTCCGACAGCCCGCCGCCCAGCGCGCGATACAGGTCGATCGCATTGTTCAGCCGCAGCTGCCGCGCCTGGATCAGCGCCTGCTCGGCGGTGAACAGCTGCCGCTGCGCGTCCAGTGCCTCGATCTGCCCGGTGATGCCGCTGCGGAAGCGCAGATTGGCCAGTTCGAAGCGCGCCGCCTCGGCGTTGCGCACCTGCTCCTGGCTGCTGACCTGCTCTTCCAGCGTGCCGCGCGCGACCAGCGCGTCGGCCACCTCGCGGAAGGCCACCTGGATGGTCTTCTCGTAGTTGGCTACCTGGATGTTCTTGCGCACGTTGGCCAGATCCAGGTTCGACATGTTGCGGCCGAAGTCGAAGATCGGCAGCACCAGTTGCGGCGCGAACGACCACGCCTTGGTGCCGGCCTCGAACAGACCCGAGAAGTCGCGGCTCATGCTGCCGAGCGTGCCGGTCAGCGTGATGCGCGGGAAGAACGCGGCGCGGGCGGCGCCGATATTCGCGTTGGCCGACAGCAGTTCCTGTTCGGCCTGGCGGATATCGGGACGCTGCTCGAGCAGGTCCGAAGGCAGTCCCGGCGGGATGTCGGTGACGAAGCGTTCCTCCGACAGCGTGCGCGGCGGCGGCAGGTTCGGGATCGAACCGAGCGGCGTGCCGACCAGCACCTCCAGCGCGTTGCGTGCCTGCGCGCGCTGTCGCGCCAGCTCGGCGGCCGAGACGCGAGCCTGGGCCACCAGCGATTCGTTGTCGCGCAGGTCCAGCGCCGAGGTGGCGCCGGCCTCGAAACGCTGCTGCGCCAGGCGGAAGGTTTCCTCGCGGGTCTTCAGCGTGTTCTGCGCGATCGCGTACTGCTCGTCGTAGGCGCGCTCGGCCAGATAGGCCTTGGCCACTTCCGACACCAGCGAGATCTGCGCGGCGCGGCGCGCTTCCTCGGTGGCGAAGTACTGCGCCAGCGCGGCATTGGACAGGCTTCGCACGCGGCCGAAGAAATCGAGCTCGTACGAGGTGATCGCGCCGCCGGCCTGCCAGTACTCGGCGATATAGCCCTGGCCCAGCGGCGAGGCGGCGCCCGAGACCTGCTGGCGCGTGTAGCCGCCGGTCGCGTTGACGGTCGGCAGCAGGTCGGAGCGCTGCACCTGGTACAGCGCACGCGCTTCCTCGATGCGCAGCGCGGCGGTGCGCAGGTCGCGGTTGTTGTCCAGCGCGGTCGCGATCATCGCCTGCAGGCGCGGATCGCGGAAGAACTCGCGCCAGCCGATGTCGGCCGCGCGGCGGCTCTCGCCGGTCTTCACCTCGGACTGGCCGTAGCCTTCCGGCGCGGCCGGGAAGTCGGTTGCCACCGGCGCGGCCGGACGCTCATACCGCGGCGCCAGGGTGCAGCCGGACAGCACGCCGGCCACCAGCAGCAGCGCGGTCAGTGTTTTCGTCATGTCAGATTTCCTCCTTCGGGTCCAGCCACTTCTGGTCCAGCATGCGCTGACGCTCGCTGCCCTTGAAGCGTTTGCGGATCACCACGAAGAACACGGGCACCAGGAAGATCGCCAGCAGCGTCGCCGTGATCATCCCGCCCATCACGCCGGTACCGATGGCGCGCTGGCTGCCCGAACCGGCGCCGGTCGAAATCGCCAGCGGCAGCACGCCCAGGATGAACGCGAACGACGTCATCAGGATCGGCCGGAAGCGCAGGTGCACCGCCTCGAGCGTCGCGTCGATCAGCCCGCGTCCCTGCGCCTGCAGGTCCTTGGCGAATTCCACGATCAGAATCGCGTTCTTCGCCGACAGGCCGATGGTGGCGATCAGGCCCACCTTGAAGTAGACGTCGTTCGGCATGCCGCGCAGCGTCACGCCCAGCAGCGCGCCGAGCACGCCCAGCGGCACCACCAGCAGCACCGCGGCCGGGATCGACCAGCTCTCGTACAGCGCGGCCAGGCACAGGAACACGATGATCAGCGACAGCGTGTACAGCATCGGTTCCTGCGCGCCGGCCAGGCGCTCTTCGTACGACTGGCCCGACCACTCGAAGCCGAAGCCCGGCGGCAGCTTGGCGAACATCTCTTCCATCGCCGCCATCGCCTCGCCGGTACTGCGGCCCGGCGCGGCCTGGCCGGCCAGCTTGACGGCGGGCAGCCCGTTGTAGCGCTCCAGGCGCGGCGAGCCCATGATCCACTTCGACGTCGCGAACGCCGCGAAGGCCACCATGTCGCCGTTGCTGTTGCGCACGCGCAGCTTGGTCAGGTCGTCCGGCAGACGGCGGTCCGCCCCTTCGGCCTGGGCGATCACGCGGCGCACGCGGCCTTCGTAGATGAAGTCGTTGACGTACGAGGAGCCGAACGCGATCGACAGCGTGGAGTTGATGTCGGCGATCGACACGCCCAGCGCACGCGCTTTCTCCCGATCGATGTCGATCTGCAGCTGCGGCGCGTCTTCCTGGCCTTCCGGACGCACGCCGGCCAGCACCGGATTCTGCGCGGCCATGCCGAGCATCATGTTGCGCGCTTCCATCAGCTTGGCGTGGCCCTGGCCCGAGCGGTCCTGCAGGCGGAAGTCGAAGCCCGACGAGTTGCCCAATTCCGGAATCGCCGGCGGGTTCAGCGGGAAGATGATCGCGTCCTTGATGAACGACAGCGCGCCGAACGCCCGGCCGACCAGGGCCTGCGCGGTTTCGTCCGAGCCGCTGCGCTCCTTCCAGTCCTTGAGCCGCACGAAGGCGATACCGCCGTTCTGGCCGCGGCCGAAGAACGAGAAGCCCGCCACCGTGATCATCTGGTCGACGATCTTGCTTTCCTTCTGCAGGTAGTAGTCCTCGATCTGCTTGAGCACGCCGAGGGTGCGCTCCTGCGTTGCGCCATTGGGCAGCTGCACCACGGTGATGGTGTAGCCCTGGTCCTCGTCAGGCAGGAACGACGACGGCAGGCGCTGGAACAGCAGCACGACTGCGACGATGATCACGCCGTACAGGATCAGGTAGCGGCCGGTGCGGCCCAGGATGCGCGCCACCATGCTCTGGTAGCCCGTCGCCGCGCGCGCGAAGCTGCGGTTGAACCAGCCGAAGAAGCCCTTCTTCTCGTGGTGATGGCCCGCCTCGACCGGCTTGAGCAGCGTCGCGCACAGTGCCGGCGTCAGCGTCAGCGCCATCAGCGCCGAGAACGCCATCGAGGCGATCAGCGACAGCGAGAACTGGCGGTAGATGTTGCCCACCGAACCGGCGAAGAACGCCATCGGGATGAACACCGCGGTCAGCACCAGCGTGATGCCGACGATGGCGCCGGTGATCTGGCCCATCGCCTTGCGGGTCGCCTCGCGTGGAGACAGCCCTTCCTCGCTCATGATCCGCTCGACGTTCTCGACCACCACGATCGCGTCGTCCACCAGAATACCGATGGCCAGCACCATGCCGAACATCGTCAGCACGTTGATCGAGAAGCCGAACGCCAGCAGCATGCCGAACGTACCCAGCAGCGCGACCGGCACCACCAGCGTCGGGATGATCGTGGCGCGGAAGTTCTGCAGGAACAGGTACATCACCAGGAACACCAGCACGATCGCTTCGAGCAGGGTCTTGACCACTTCCTCGATCGAGATCTTGACGAAGGCCGAGGTGTCGTACGGAACGGTGTACTCGTAGTCCGCCGGGAAGAACTTCGACAGCTCCTCCATCTTCGCGCGCACCGCGGTGGCGGTGGACAGCGCGTTGGCGGTCGGCGCCAGCTTGATGGCGATGGCGGCCGACTGCTTGCCGTTGGTACGGGCGACGGTCGAATAGTCGGCGCCGCCCAGTTCCACGCGGCCGACGTCGCGGATGCGCACCTGCGAGCCGTCCGGATTCACGCGCAACAGGATGTTGGCGAATTCCTCTGGCGTCGACAGCCGGCTCTGCGTGGTCACCGTGGCGTTCAGCTCGGTGCCGCGCGGCGACGGCGTGCCGCCCAGCTCGCCGACGGCGACCTGGATGTTCTGCTCGGAGATCGCCGCGGTGACGTCCAGCGGGGTCAGGTTGTAGCCGGTCAGCTTGGCCGGATCCAGCCACACCCGCATCGCGTACTCGGTACCGAACAGGTCGGCCTGGCCGACGCCGGGCACACGGCGGATCGAGTCCAGCACGCTGGCCGATACGTAGTTGCCCAGCTCGATCGCGCTGGCATTGCCGGACTTGGACGTCACGGTCAGGAACATCATGTAGTTGTTCCCGGCCTTCTCGACGCGCACGCCCTGCTGGCGCACTTCCGCCGGCAGACGCGCCTCGACCCGCTTCAGGCGGTTCTGCACCTCGACCGAATTCAGGTCGACGTTGGTACCCGGCTGGAAGGCGATGGTGATGGTCGCCAGGCCGGTCGACTCACTGGTCGACTGGTAGTACATCAGCCCGGGCGCGCCATTGAGCTCCTGCTCGATCACCGAGGTGACCGAGTCTTCGAGCGTCTTGGCGGAGGCGCCGGGGTAGGTCGCCGTGACCGAGATGGTCGGCGGCGCGATATTGGGATACTGCGCGATCGGCAACTGCATGATCGACAATATCCCGCCCAGCACGATGATCAGCGCGATCACCCACGCGAACACCGGCCGGTCGATGAAAAACTTGGCCATGAGGCTGGCTCCCTGTGTATTCCGCTATCTGCTTGCGCTTGACTTGCGCTTACCGCTGGTCCCGTTGCCGGAGCCGTGCTCAGCC
>NZ_JCBAJO010000130.1:0-13677 GCF_059772245.1 Cupriavidus sp. R6-3 | reverse complement strand
CCGCGCGCCCGGGGCCGGAAGCCGCGCCCGGCCGCGCAGTGCGCGCGCCGGTCGCCGTCACGGCGGGGAAGTGCAACGTCGCCTTACCTCGCCAAAGCCGCGCAAGCATGCGTACTTCGGGCATCGAGATCCTCCGGGGCGCCGCGCTGGCGGGGCGCCTGGATTGGCAGACAGGGGTGAGCGAGGCAGCGTTGTTCTTGCTGTGGACGATTGTACGGAGTCGGTTCCGGCGAGCACAGACCGCGTTAACCATAGCCGGGTCAACCCCGACGCACATCGGGCGGCCGCCTGGTTGCGGAGTGGCCCCCTGTTGCGGAGTGGTCCCCTGTTGCGGAGTGGTCCCCTGTTGCGGAGTGGCCCCTGTTGCGGAGTGGTCCCTGTTGCGAAGTGGTCCCTGTTGCGGAGCGGTCCCTTGTACCAAGCGTTGGCCGTTGCGGACCGGTCGTCCATTGCAAAGCGGCTCGCCGATTGCCGAGCCCTATAATCCGCGCCATGTCCGAATTCCTGTTGCGGCCGATGGCGGCGGCCGATCTGCCCGATGTGCTGGCAGTGCAGGCGCAGTGCTACCGCCCCGAACTGATCGAATCGGCCGACGCGCTGGCCAGCCGCCTGGCGCTGGCGCCGGCGCTGTGCTGGGTCGCCGCGCACGCCGGGGCGCCGCGCCGGCTCGCCGCCTATCTGCTGACCCACCCATGGCCGCGCGAGACGCTGCCCCCGCTCGACGGCGTGCTGCGGCATGACGACCCGGCGGCCGGCGAAACGCCGCTGACCTGGTTCATCCACGACATGGCGGTGACACCCGCCGGACAGGGGCAAGGGCTGGCGAAACGGCTGTACGAGAAGGCCAGGCACGGTGCGATGCAGGCCGGCCTGCGCTGCTCCCGGCTGATCGCGGTACAGAGCGCGGCGCGCTGGTGGCAGGGGCTGGGGTATGCGCCGGTGGCGCTGGCCGGGGAAGCGGCGACGAAGCTGTCGCGCTATGGGGAAGGGGCGGTGGTGATGGGCAGGCAGCTCGGGGCGTAGCCCCGCGGGGCGATGCCGCCGGGGATTCGTCCCTCTCCCGTTGCGGAAGAGGGACGATACAGAACAACTTCAGCGCGGCAGCTCCGAATGCCCCATCAGGAAGGCATCGACCGAGCGCGCGGCCTGGCGGCCTTCGCGGATCGCCCAGACCACCAGCGACTGGCCGCGCCGCACGTCGCCCGCGGCGAACACCTTCGGCACATTGGTGAAGTAGGCGCGCTCGCCTTCGGTCGAGGCCTTGGCGTTCTTGCGCGCGTCGGTGTCGACGCCGAACGCCTCCAGCATCGAGCCCACCGGGTTGGTGAAGCCCATCGCCAGCAGCACCAGGTCGGCCTTCAGCACGAACTCGCTGTCCGGCACTTCCTGCATGCGGCCGTCCTTCCATTCGACGCGGCAGGCCTTCAGTGCGGTGACCTTGCCGTTCTCGCCGATGAATTCCTTGGTCGCCACCGACCAGTCGCGCTCGCAGCCTTCCTCGTGCGACGACGAGGTGCGCAGCTTGATCGGCCAGTACGGCCACACCAGCGGCTTGTTCTCTTCCTCCGGCGGCTGCGGCAGCAGTTCGAACTGGGTCACCGACACCGCGCCATGGCGGTTGGAGGTGCCGACGCAGTCCGAGCCGGTATCGCCGCCGCCGATCACCACGACATGCTTGCCGTCGGCGCGGATCTCGTTGGGGCCGTCGCCGGCCACTTCCTTGTTCTGCGGAATCAGGAATTCCAGCGCGAAATGCACGCCCTGCAGGTCGCGCCCCGGCACCGGCAGATCGCGCGGCACTTCGGCGCCGCCGGCCAGCACGACGGCGTCGAACTGGTCCATCAGCTCCTGCGCCGAGATCGTTTCGCTCGCGTAGTTCTTGATGCCTGCCGGCAGCTTGCCGTCGGTCACCATCACGCCGGCGCGGAAGGTCACGCCCTCGGCCTGCATCTGCGCCATGCGGCGGTCGATCAGCGCCTTCTCCAGCTTGAAGTCGGGGATGCCGTAGCGCAGCAGGCCGCCGATGCGGTCGTTCTTCTCGAACACCGTGACGTCGTGGCCGGCGCGCGCCAGCTGCTGCGCGGCGGCCAGGCCCGCGGGGCCCGAGCCGACCACGGCCACGGTCTTGCCGGTCTTGTGCGCCGGCGGCTGCGGCTTGACCCAATCCTCTTCCCAGGCCTTGTCGCCGATCGCGCGCTCGATCGACTTGATGCCGACCGGATCTTCATTGATGCCCAGCGTACAGGCGGCCTCGCAGGGGGCCGGGCAGATGCGGCCGGTGAACTCGGGGAAGTTGTTGGTCTGGTGCAGCACGTCGATCGCCGACTTCCAGTCCTGGCGATACACCAGGTCGTTGAAGTCGGGGATGATGTTGTTGACCGGGCAGCCGTTGTTGCAGAACGGGATGCCGCAGTCCATGCAGCGCGCGCCCTGCACCTTGGCTTCGTTGTCGCTCAGCCGGAATACGAATTCCTTGTAATGCCGGACCCGCTTCGGTGCCGGTTCGTAACTCTCGCTCTGGCGCGGAAATTCGAGAAAGCCAGTCGCCTTGCCCATGTCGCTTCCTTGGGTTGTGCTCGGGGCGCAGCGCGATGCGCGCGCCCCGTTGTGAGGTCATTGTGGTGTGGTGGACGGCGCGGCGGCAGCGATTCGCCACCGTTGCCGCCTCGCCGTCCCGGCTGCGGTGTCCGCCCTCAGGCGGCGATCGCCTCGCTGTCGCGCGCGGCCTGTTCCTTGGCGTACATCTCGCCCAGCGCCCGCTTGTACTCGGTCGGGAAGACCTTGACGAACTTGCGGCGCGCCGTGGTCCAGTCCGACAGCAGCGCCTTGGCGCGCTCCGAGCCGGTGAAGCGGAAGTGCTGCTCGATCAGGCCGCGCAGGATCACCTCGTCCAGCTGGCGCTTGCCGCCGAACTTGTGCCAACTCGCCGCGCTCTGGCCCTTCTCCTGGTCGGCGGCGCCCAGCACTGCTTCAAGCGCGACCATCGAGGTGTTGCAGCGCTTGTCGAACAGGCCGTCCTCGTCGTAGACGTAGGCCACGCCGCCCGACATGCCGGCCGCGAAGTTGCGGCCGGTGGCGCCCAGCACCACCACGGTACCGCCGGTCATGTACTCGCAGCCATGGTCGCCGGTGCCCTCGACCACCGCGACGGCGCCCGAGTTGCGCACCGCGAAGCGCTCGCCCGCCACGCCGTTGAAGAAGGCCTCGCCCGCGATCGCGCCGTACAGCACGGTATTGCCGACGATGATGTTGCGGGTCGGATCGCCGCGGAACTCGTGCGGCGTGCGCACGATCACGCGGCCGCCCGACAGGCCCTTGCCGACGTAGTCATTGGCGTCGCCCACCAGGTCCAGCGTGATGCCGTGCGCCAGGAACGCGCCGAACGACTGGCCCGCGGTGCCCTGCAGCTGGATGTGGATGGTGTCGTCCGGCAGGCCTTCATGGCCGTACTGGCGCGCCACCACGCCCGACAGCATCGCGCCGACGGTACGGTTGACGTTCTTGATCGGCTGGATGAACGACACGCGCTCACCCTTGTCGATCGCCGCACGCGACTTGGCGATCAGCACGTGGTCCAGCGCCTTGCCCGATTCCGGCGCCAGGCCGTGATCCTGCGTATCGGTGTGGAAACGCGGTTGGTCGCCCGGGAACGGCGGCTGGTAGAAGATGCGCGAGAAGTCCAGGCCGCGCGCCTTCCAGTGCTCGATGCCGGCACGGGTGTCGAGCAGGTCGGCGCGGCCGATCAGCTCGTCGAAGCTGCGGATGCCCAGCTGCGCCATGATCTCGCGCGCTTCCTCGGCGACGAAGAAGAAGAAATTGACGACGTGCTCGGGCTTGCCCTGGAATTTCTTGCGCAGCACCGGATCCTGCGTGGCGACGCCGACCGGGCAGGTGTTCAGATGGCACTTGCGCATCATGATGCAGCCCTCGGCGACCAGCGGCGCGGTGGCGAAGCCGAACTCGTCCGCGCCCAGCAGCGCGCCGATCACGACGTCGCGGCCCGTCTTCATCTGGCCGTCGGCCTGCACGCGGATGCGGTTGCGCAGGCCGTTGAGCATCAGCGTCTGCTGCGTCTCGGCCAGGCCCAGCTCCCACGGCGTGCCGGCGTGCTTGATCGAGGACCACGGCGAGGCGCCGGTGCCGCCGTCATGGCCGGCGATCACCACGTGGTCGGCCTTGGCCTTGGCCACGCCGGCCGCGACCGTGCCGACGCCCACTTCGGACACCAGCTTGACCGAGATGTCGGCCTGCGGATTGACGTTCTTCAGGTCGTGGATCAGCTGCGCCAGATCCTCGATCGAATAGATGTCGTGGTGCGGCGGCGGCGAGATCAGGCCGACGCCCGGCACCGAATAACGCAGCTTGCCGATGTAGTCCGACACCTTGTGGCCGGGCAGCTGGCCGCCCTCGCCGGGCTTGGCGCCCTGCGCCATCTTGATCTGGATCTGGTCGGCCGAGGCCAGGTATTCGGCGGTCACGCCGAACCGGCCCGAGGCGACCTGCTTGATCTTCGAGCGCAGCGAATCGCCGTCCTTGAGCTCGATGTCGCGCTCGACCACGTCGTCGCCGAGCAGGCTCTTGAGCGTGTCGCCGTTCTTGATCGGAATGCCGCGCAGCTCGTTGCGGTAGCGCTTCTCGTCCTCGCCGCCCTCGCCGGTGTTCGACTTGCCGCCGATGCGGTTCATCGCGATCGCCAGCGTGGTGTGCGCCTCGGTCGAGATCGAGCCGAGCGACATCGCGCCGGTGGCGAAGCGCTTGACGATTTCCTTGGCCGGCTCGACTTCTTCCAGCGGAATCGCCCTGGCCGGATCGACCTTGAACTCGAACAGGCCGCGCAGCGTCATGTGGCGGCGGCTCTGGTCGTTGATCAGGTTCGCGTATTCCTTGTAGGTCTGGTAGGCGCCCTGGCCCTCGTTGGCGCGCACCGAGTGCTGCAGCTTGGCGATCGAGTCCGGGGTCCACATATGCTCTTCGCCGCGGATGCGGAAGGCATATTCGCCGCCGGCGTCGAGCATGTTCTCCAACACCGGGCTGTCGCCGAAGGCGTCGCGGTGCAGGCGCAGCGCTTCCTCGGCGACCTCGAAGATGCCGATGCCCTCGACGTTCGACGCGGTCCCGTGGAAGTACTTCTGCACCAGCTCGCGCGACAGGCCGATGGCCTCGAAGATCTGCGCGCCGGTGTACGACATGTAGGTCGAGATGCCCATCTTGGACATCACCTTCTGCAGACCCTTGCCGATCGCCTTGATGAAGTTCTTGATCGCCTTCTCGGCCGACAGGTCGCCCGACAGGCCGCCGGCCATCTCGGCCAGCGTTTCCATCGCCAGGTACGGATGCACCGCCTCGGCGCCGTAGCCGGCCAGCAGCGCGAAGTGATGGACCTCGCGCGCCGAGCCGGTCTCGACCACCAGGCCGGTGGACGTGCGCAGGCCCTTCTCCACCAGGTGATGGTGGATGGCCGAGGTGGCCAGCAGCGCCGGGATCGCGACGTGCGACGGATCGACGCGGCGGTCCGACACGATCAGGATGTTGTAGCCCGACTTCACCGCGTCGACGGCCTCGGCGCACAGCGAGGCCAGGCGCGCCTCGATGCCTTCCTTGCCCCACTCGGCGGGATAGCAGATGTCGAGCTCGTACGAGCGGAACTTGCCGCCGGTGTAGTGCTCGATGTTGCGGATCTTGGCGATGTCCTTGAAGTCCAGCACCGGCTGGGACACTTCGAGGCGCATCGGCGGGTTGATGTTGTTCAGCTCGAGCAGGTTCGGCTTCGGCCCGATGAAGGACACCAGCGACATCACCATGTTCTCGCGGATCGGATCGATCGGCGGGTTGGTGACCTGGGCGAACAGCTGCTTGAAGTAGTGGTACAGCGTCTTGTTCTTCGACGACAGCACCGCCAGCGGCGAGTCGTTGCCCATCGAGCCGGTCGCCTCTTCGCCGGACAGCGCCATCGGCGCCATCAGGAACTTGACGTCCTCCTGCGTGAAGCCGAACGCCTGCTGGCGGTCCAGCAGCTTGGCGGCGGGCTTGGCCTCGGAGGCGACGTCTTCCGGCTTCGCGTCGATCTCGTCGAGCTTGATGCGCACGGCGTCGATCCAGCTCTTGTAGGGCTTGGCGTTGGCCAGGTTGTCCTTCAGTTCCTTGTCGTCGATGATGCGGCCCTGCTCCATGTCGATCAGGAACATCTTGCCCGGCTGCAGGCGCCACTTCTGCACCACGCGCGACTCGGGGAACGGCAGCACGCCGGCCTCGGAGGCCAGCACCACGACGTCGTCCTCGGTCACGTAGAAGCGCGCCGGACGCAGGCCGTTGCGGTCCAGCGTCGCGCCGATCTGGCGGCCGTCGGTGAAGCAGATGGCCGCGGGGCCGTCCCACGGCTCCATCATCGCGGCGTGGTATTCGTAGAAGGCGCGACGGTTGTCGTCCATCAGCGTGTGCTGCTCCCACGCTTCCGGAATCATCATCATCATCGCGTGGACCAGCGGATAGCCGGCCATCGTCAGCAGCTCGAGGCAGTTGTCGAACGACGCGGTATCGGACTGGCCCGGATAGATCAGCGGCCACAGCTTGGGCAGGTCGTCGCCCAGCACCGGCGACGAGATCGCGCCGGTACGCGCGTTGATCCAGTTGACGTTGCCCTTGACGGTGTTGATTTCGCCGTTGTGGGCGACCATCCGGTACGGGTGCGCCAGCTCCCAGGCCGGGAAGGTGTTGGTCGAGAAGCGTTGGTGGACCAGCGCCAGCGCCGACACGGCGCGCGGGTCCTGCAGGTCGCGGTAGTACTGGCCGACCTGGTTGGCCAGCAGCAGGCCCTTGTAGACCACGGTGCGCGCCGACATCGACGGCACGAAGTATTCCTTGCCGTGCTTGAGCTTGAGCGCCTGGATGGCGTGGCTCGCGGTCTTGCGGATCACGTACAGCTTCCGCTCCAGCGCGTCCGTCGTCATGATGTCGCGGCCGCGGCCGATGAAGATCTGGCGGATCACCGGCTCGGTCTTGCGCACGGTCGGCGACATCGGCATGGTCGCGTCGACCGGCACGTCGCGCCAGCCCAGCACGACCTGGCCTTCCAGGCGGACGGTGCGCTCGAGCTCCTGTTCGCAGGCCAGGCGCGAGGCGTGTTCCTTCGGCAGGAAGATCATGCCGACGCCGTACTCGCCGGCCGGCGGCAGGGTCACGCCCTGCTTCGCCATTTCCTCGCGATAGAACTGGTCGGGAATCTGGATCAGGATGCCCGCGCCGTCGCCCATCAGGTGGTCCGCGCCCACCGCGCCGCGGTGATCCAGGTTCTCCAGGATCTTCAGGCCCTGCAGGACGATCTCGTGGCTCTTCTTGCCCTTGATATGGGCGACCATGCCGACGCCGCAGGCGTCATGCTCGTTGGCGGGGTCGTACATGCCTTGCGCCTGCGGGCGCCCGGCGGGCGCTTCGGCCAGTTGCGGGGTCGGTTGCTGGGCCGTTTGCTGGGCCGATTGCTGGGCCATCAGCGACTGGGCCTGCTCGGCCGGCGGGATTTGCGATTGGTCCACGGGCTTCGATTCCGGTGAGGGCAGCGCGCCTCGCGTGGCATCGGCCGGAACGGCGTTCGCGTGCAGTCCGGACGGACGTGGTGGGCAGCGAAGGGGACCGCAGCGGCGTACACAGGACGTGACGCGCCGCACAATGAATGTGGGTGGAGCAAATATAAAAGAATCGTTCGAGGCCCGCAAAAAAATAAAATGGGGTCAGATCATATTAATCCATGCCCTGTTTTGGTGATGGTCATTAAGTGGGGACACATTAGTATTGCACCATTTCGGGGCGGATGCGGCATCGCCATTGCGCATGCCATGGAACCGCCCACCGCTGCCGCAGACCGCTATCGCGGCCGCCATCGGCCGCCGTCGACAGGCACGAATCATGACGCTTCCGCAGCATCGGGTTCGGCCGACGCACGCTTCGGCCGCCCCTTCGGCAGCGGCTGCACACGCCGTTCCGCATGCCGTTCCAGGCCGCGCAGGAAGGCTTCGCTGCCCAGCGGCCAGCCGCTGTGCGCGTGCTTGCGCAGCACGGCCAGCGTGGACGACGACAGCCCTTCCGCCGCCAGCGATTGGTAACGCGACTGGCGCTCGAACGGCGTGTTGCCGAGCGCCCAGTAGGCGGAGTGATCGCTCACAAAGGGGCTCGCCTCCAGGCCGACGTGATGGCGGTGGCTGCTCCATCGGTCCTCGTCCGGCGTGTTGGCCTCGCCCGCCCGTACGGCGTTGCCTTCGACGTAGAGCATGGCCGGCAGCATCCAGGCATCCGGCTCCAGCACCGCCGAGCGGAAGCGCCCTTCCCACAGCGTGCCGGTGCGGTTGGCCACGCGATTGAAGTAACGGGCGTAGCGGCGGCCCACCGCCTGCATGGTCAGGCTGAGCGCGTCGTCGCGGCGCGGCGTCGCTACCAGATGGATATGGTTGGGCCGCAGCCCATAGGCATGCACCGCCAGATCGTGCTCGCGCGCCGCCATGCGCAGGCAGTCGAGGTAAAAGCGGTAGTCGTCGGGGCCCAGGAAGACCGGCTGGCGGTTGTTGCCACGTTGCAACACCAGTGCCGGCAGGCCGGTCGGGGAGAAGCGGGGAAGTCGTGCCATGGCGCCATCGTGTCAGAGCGATGGCGCGATGATAACTGATCTGTCCCTATTTTCTGATGCGCGGACCTGGTGTGCGCGAGCTGCTGGGCTTGGGGCGCGGGCTTGGTGCCCGGGCTAAGTACGCGGGCTTGGGGCGCGGGCTTGGGGCGCGGGCTTGGGGCGCGGGCTTGGTGCCCGGCCTCGGTACGCGGGCTTGGTGCGCGGGCTTGGTGGCGGGTCGTCAGTTCTGCTCGCCGACCGCAAACATCCGCCGATGCTCGCGGATCGCGTAGCGGTCCGTCATGCCGGCGATGTAGTGCGCGATCAGCCGCGGCTGGTCGCCGCCATGGGACGCCTGGTACTGGGGCGGCAGCAGGCGCGGGTCCCCCATGAAAGCCTCGAACAGGTCGCTGATGATGCGCTGGGCCTTGGCCGACATCCGCATCACCAGGTAGTGGCGGTACAGATGGCGGAACAGGAAGCGCTTGAGGGCCTGCGCCTCCTCCCTGACCGCGGGGCTGAAGGCGACCAGCGGACCCGCCGCGCGCACCGCGTCGATATCGGCCGGCCGGGCGGCGGCGATATTGCGCTGGGTCGTCTCGATCAGGTCGACGATCAGCGTGTTGATCATCCGGCGGACCGTCTCGTTGATCATCCGGCGGCCGTTGATGCCCGGATAGGCCGCCATGACCTCCGCGCGATGGCGGCCCCACATCGGCACCTCGTCCATCTGCTCCAGCGTCAGCAGTCCCGAGCGCAGCCCGTCGTCGATGTCGTGGTTGTTGTAGGCGATCTCGTCGGCCAGATTCGCCAGCTGCGCCTCCAGCGACGGCTGCGTGCCTTCGAGAAAGCGCCGCCCCAGCTCGCCCAGCGCGGCGGCGTTGACGCGCGAGCAATGTTTGAGGATGCCCTCGCGCGTCTCGAAGGTCAGGTTCAGGCCGTTGAAGCCGCCGTAGCGCTCCTCCAGCTCGTCCACCACCAGCAGGCTCTGCAGGTTGTGCTCGAAGCCGCCGTGGTTCTTCATGCAGGCGTTCAGCGCATCCTGGCCGGCGTGGCCGAACGGCGTGTGGCCGAGGTCGTGCGCCAGCGAGATGGCCTCGACCAGGTCCTCGTTCAGCCGCAGGTTGCGGGCGATCGAGCGCGCGATCTGCGCCACCTCGAGGCTGTGCGTCAGCCGCGTGCGAAACAGGTCGCCCTCGTGGTTGACGAACACCTGCGTCTTGTATTCGAGCCGGCGGAACGCGGTGCTGTGGATCACGCGGTCGCGGTCGCGCTGGAACTCGCTGCGCGAGGACGACGCCGGTTCGACATGGACACGCCCGCGCGACTGCGCCGAGTGCGCGGCATAGGGGGCGAGATGGCTTTCGAGGTCGGTCATGCGGCAATCCGGTTGGGCGATGCGGGCATCGTCTGAGGGTTGCGAGGCATGGCCGACCGCTTACGCGACCGGTGCCTCGACGGGACGTTTCAATACGGCGTGCTGCAGCGTGGCGCGCAGGTCGGCATCGGGCACGCTGGTGATCAGCGCCTCGCCGAGCTTCCTGAGCAGGATGAACTTGATCTGGCCGGCCTCCGCCTTCTTGTCGACCTTCATCAGCTCGATATAGCGGTCCACGCCCAGGTCGGGCGCCACCACCGGCAGCATCGCGGCGGCCACCAGCCGCTCGATGCGCGAGCGCGTCTCGATGTCGATGAAGCCCAGCCGCAGCGACAGGTCCGCGGCCATCACCATGCCGCAGCCCACCGCCTCGCCGTGCAGCCACTCGCCGTAGCCCATGCCGGCCTCGATCGCATGGCCGAAGGTATGGCCGAAATTGAGCGTGGCGCGGATGCCGCCCTCGCGCTCGTCGGCGGCCACCACCGCGGCCTTGATCTCGCAGGAGCGCTGCACCGCCAGCGCCAACATGTCGGCGTCGCAGGCGTTGAGCGCGCCGATATGCTGCTCGATCCAGGCGAAGTAGTCCGCGTCGGCGATCGCGCCATGCTTGATCACCTCGGCCAGGCCCGCGGCCAGTTCGCGCGGCGGCAGCGTCTTCAGCGTGCCGATATCGGCGATCACCGCCTGCGGCTGGTGGAAGGCGCCGATCATGTTCTTGCCGAGCGGATGGTTGATGCCGGTCTTGCCGCCCACCGACGAATCGACCTGGGCCAGCAGCGTGGTGGGCATCTGCACGAAGGGCACGCCGCGCATGTAGCAGGCCGCGGCAAACCCGGTCATGTCGCCGACCACGCCGCCGCCCAGCGCGATCAGCGTGGTCTTGCGGTCGGCCCCGGCGCCGAGCAGCGCATCGAAGATCAGGTTCAGCGTCTGCCAGTGCTTGAAGGACTCGCCGTCGGGCAGGGTCACCGTGCGCACGATCTTGCCCAGGCCGGTCAGCGTGGCCTCGACCCGCGCCGCGTACAGCGGGCCCACGGTCTCGTTGGTGACAATGACGGCGTGGCGGCCACGGACATGCGGGGCCAGCAGGTCGGCGCGGTCGAGCAGGCCGGCGCCGATATGGATGGGATAGCTGCGCTCTCCCAGGTCGACTTCAAGCGTGATCATCGGTCTTGGTATCTTGCGCCGGCTCGATGTCGGCATCGTGGTGGGGATCGCTGGCGCCGTCGCCGCGGACATCGCTCCGGGCGTCGCCGTGGATATCGTTGCCGCCGGCCGCGGCGATCCAGCCGGACATCTCGAGTTGCATCAGCACCATATTAGCAAGCTGCGCTACCGAGGGCTTGCCGGTCTCGATGACGAAATCGGCGACCTCGCGATAGAGCGGGTCGCGCTCGGCGTACAGCGCCTCGAGACGCCCCTTCGGATCCTGCGTCTGCAGCAGCGGGCGGTTGCGGTCGTGCCGCGTGCGCAGCCACAGGTCGTGCGGGCTGGCGCGCAGATAGACCACCGTGCCGCGCGCCTTCAGCCGGCTGCGGTTCTCGGGCCGCAGCACCGCGCCGCCGCCGGTCGCGAGCACGATGCGCTCGCGCTGCGTCAGCTCGTCGATCATCTGCGCCTCGCGGTCGCGAAAGCCGCTCTCCCCTTCATGATCGAAGATCACCGGGATGCGCACGCCGCAGCGCGCCTCGATCTCATGGTCGGAATCGACGAAGGCATAGCCGAGGCGGCGGGCCACGGTGCGGCCGACAGTGGTCTTGCCGGCGCCCATCAGGCCGACGAAAAAAAGGTTCGGACGGGAAGCGGTCACGGATTCGCGGCGAGCCGATCGGCGCTCTGCAGGCGGCTCGCGGGTTGGAAACGGCATCATCTTCTTATGTCGGGCCCGGCGGGGCAAGACCCGTGCAGGCGCGGGGCCGGCGCGGAAGGCAAATCCCCGGCGAAAATCGCCCGATCCTGCCGCATGCCGGCGCCGCCGCTGCATTTGCGGGCCTCAGTCTACTGCATCCCGCCGAACGGGGCGCCCGAATGGCCCCGTGCCGGCGCGACGGCATCGCGCAGGATGCGTGGGGTCAGGAAGACCAGCAACTCGGTGCGATCACGCCAGACCGAGCGGCTGCCGAACAGCCGGCCGAGCACCGGGATATCGCCCAGCAGCGGCACCTTGGCGACATCGCCGCGCTCGGCGCGCGTATAGATGCCGCCAATCACCGCGGTGCCGCCGTTCTCGAGCAGCACCTGGGTCTGCACGTGCCTGGTGTCGATGGCGAAGCCCTGCGTGGTCTGCACCCCAACGCTGTCCTTGCTGACGTCGACGTCCAGCAGCACCTGGCCCTCGGGCGTGATCTGCGGCGTTACCTCCAGCTTCAGGTTGGCCTTGCGAAACTGCACCGAGGTCGCGCCGCTGGAGGTGGCCGCCTGATAGGGCAGCTCCGTGCCCTGCTCGATCAGCGCCTTGATATTGTTGGTGGTCACCACGCGCGGGCTCGAGACGATCTTGCCCTTGCCGTCCGCCTCCAGCGCGGACAGCTCCAGCGCAACGAAACGGCTGGCCGCGCTGTTGAACAGGCTGACCGCCAGATGGCCCGGGTCGGCGCCATGCAGCGCGCCGGCCGGCAGACTGAGCAAGGGCCCGGGCTCGCCGGCCGCGCCGGGCAGCACGTCGGTCCAGGTATCGGCGACGCGGCCGCGCCCGTACTGCGCGGCAAAGCCCAGCTTGACGCCCAGATTGCGGCTGAACTTGTCGTCGGCCTCGACGATGCGGGCCTCGATGATGACCTGGCGCACCGGCACGTCGATACGCGCCAGAAAGGCGGCGATCTGCTGCAGCCGCTCGGGCAGGTCGGAGACGAACAGCTGGTTGGTGCGGGCGTCCGCCGTCAGGCTGCCGCGGCGGGACAGCAGGCGCCCCGCCGATGCGCCAGCGGATGTGCCGACCGACGTGCCCATCGACGCGCCAACCGATGTGCCAATCGATGTGCCCGCAGGCGCGCCATGCCCGTGCGATCCGCCATAGGGGCCGTGTCCCGCCACGGCTGCGCCGGGTCCGCTCCCGAGCAGCAGCCGGCGAACATCGTCGGCGCGCTGGTAGTTCAGCTGGAACACCTGGCTGCCGACCGGCTCGAGATCTGCCAGCTGCTGCCGCGCCTCCAGCTCCTGCCTGTCCCGCGCCGCCAGCTCCGCGCGCGGCGCGACCCACAGCACATTGCCCTCGCGCCGCGACGCCAACCCCTTCGCATCGAGCACGATCCGCAGCGCCTGCTCCCACGGCACGTCCCTGAGCCGCAGCGTCAGATTGCCCTGCACGCTGTCGCTGGCCACCACGTTCAGGTCGGTGAAATCGGCGAATACCTGCAGCAGGGCGCGGATATCGACGCGCTGGAAATTGAGGGACAGGCGGTCGCGCATGGGTGAAGCCGCGGCGGCGGGCCGCGACGCGGGCGTTGTGGCCGTTGTGGGTCTGACGGTCGTGGCGGCCGTGGCGGTCGTGGCGGTCGTGGCAGTCGTGGCGGTCGTGGCGGTCGTGGCGGTCGTGGCGGTTGTGGCGGTCGTGGCGGTTGTGGCGGTTGTGGCGGTTGTGGCGGTTGTGGCGGTTGTGGCGGTTGTGGCGGCCGTGGCGGCCGTGGCGGTTGTGGCGGTTGTGGCGGTTGTGGCGGTTGTGGCGGTTGTGGCGGTTGTGGTGGACGTGGTGGGCGCGGGTACGGGC
>NZ_JCBAJO010000013.1:0-52243 GCF_059772245.1 Cupriavidus sp. R6-3 | reverse complement strand
CGTAGACCAGCGCCGGCGCGCCGCCGCGAGTGGCCACGCCGGTCCCCCGTCCGGGCCGCTCGGGTAGAATGCGGGGTTCCCGCGCGGGGCGGCGCCATGCGCTGCGCCGCAGCGCCCGCAACAGGGCAACGGTACGTGGATCGTCTTCGCCGCGCGCCGGCGGCGGCGCCAGGTGCAACACGCGATCGGCCAGGCCGCCCAGGCGCTTCAGTGTCGCCGGCTCGTCCAGATTGGCTACCAACGGCACCGCGCCGGCCGCCCGCAAGGCCGCCACGCGGCCGGGCTGCGAGGTCACGGCGAACACGCGCCAGCGCGGGGCAAGCATTTGCAGGCAACGCATGCCTACGTCCCCACAGCCCACGATCAGCAAGCGCGGGCGGGCCAGACGGGGTGGCGACAGATCTTTGCTCATCGAGAGATTATGGCTTATCAAGTAACCGTGCTGCCGAGCGGCCGCCAATTCGAGGCGGAAGCGAACGAAACCATCCTGTCGGCGGCGCTGCGTCAAGGCATTGGCCTGCCTTATGGCTGCAAGAACGGCGCCTGCGGTTCGTGCAAGGGCCGCGTCACCGCCGGCGACATCGTCCAGGGCGACCATGCCGCCTCCGCGCTGACCGCGCAGGAAAAGACCGAGGGCCGCGCGCTGTTCTGCTGCGCCAATGCGGCCTCGGACGTGACCATCGAATGCCGCGAGGTCCATGGCGCCGGCGATATCCCGATCAAGAAGGTGCCGTGCCGCGTGCAATCGCTGGAACGCGTGGCCGAGGACGTCATCGTGGCGAAGCTGCAGTTGCCGGCCACCGAGCGCCTGCAATACCTGGCCGGCCAGTACGTCGAATTCCTGCTGCGGGACGGCAAGCGCCGCAGCTATTCGATCGCCACGCCGCCGCACGAGGAAGGCCCGATCGAACTGCATTTCCGCCATATGCCGGGCGGCGCCTTCACCGACTATGTGTTCGGCGCGCGCGAGGGCCAGCCGGCAATGAAGGAGCGCGACATCCTGCGCTTCGAGGGTCCGCTGGGCAGCTTCTTCCTGCGCGAGGACTCGGACAAGCCGATCATCCTGCTGGCCTCGGGCACCGGCTTCGCGCCGATCAAGGCCATCGTCGAGCACGCCGCCTACACCGGCATCACGCGGCCGATGACGCTGTACTGGGGCGGCCGCCGTCCGCGCGATCTCTACATGCACGCGCTGTGCGAGCAGTGGGCGCGCGAGCTGCCGAACTTCCGCTACGTGCCGGTGGTCTCGGACGCGCTGGCCGAGGACGAGTGGGACGGCCGCACCGGCTTCGTCCACCAGGCCGTGATGGCGGACTACCCGGATCTGTCGGGCCACGAGGTCTATGCCTGCGGCGCCCCGGTGATGGTCGAATCGGCGCGGCGCGACTTCACCGCCCAGTGCGCGCTGCACGAGGATGCGTTCTTCGCCGACTCGTTCACCTCCGAGGCCGACCTGCACCCGGCCGGCGTGGCCTGAACCCGGGCTCGCGGCGCGGCCCGGCTGGCCCTGCTGGCCCGGATCGCGCCCTGCCCGGCCCGCGCCGCTTGCCGTGCCACGCCCGCACACGACCGCACCATCGTTTCGCGAGAACAACAATGACGATCCGGACCGCCACCGTCGTCTTTGACACTGGGGCGACTGCGTCTTATAGTTGGCCGCATGAACCACGCCAACATCCGACGCAGCTTCCGTACGTCGCATCCCGCCAGGGTGCCACGCGGCTGACCGTCGACAGCGTCTGTTCAGGTCATCAAGCCACGGGCAACCCCCGTGGCTTTTTTGTTTTGCCGCCCTTCCCTTTTCCTTGTTTGCCGATCTCTGGAGTCCGCCATGGCATTTGCTGAGTATCCCGTCCAATCGCTGATGTACATCACCAACCGGCCCGAGCTCGTCTTCACCGAGGGCAAGGGCTCGTGGCTGACGGACCATCAGGGCAAGCGCTATCTGGACTTCGTGCAGGGCTGGGCCGTCAACTGCCTGGGCCACTCGAACGAGGGCATGATCGCGGCGCTGAACGAGCAGGCCCGCAAGCTGATCAATCCGAGCCCGGCCTTCTACAACGAGCCGATGCTGCGGCTGGCCAAGACGCTGACCGACAACAGCTGCTTCGACAAGGTGTTCTTCGCCAACAGCGGCGCGGAGGCCAACGAGGGCGCGATCAAGCTGGCGCGCAAATGGGGGCGCAAGCACAAGAACGGCGCCTACGAGATCATCACGATGGACCACAGCTTCCATGGCCGCACGCTGGCGACCATGAGCGCGTCGGGCAAGGCCGGCTGGGACACGATCTTCGCGCCGCAGGTGCCGGGCTTTCCGAAGGCCCAGCTCAATGACCTGGCTTCGGTCGAGGCGCTGATCAACGACAAGACGGTCGGCATCATGCTCGAGCCGGTGCAGGGCGAGAGCGGCGTGGTGCCCGCCACGCGCGAATTCATGCAAGGCCTGCGCGCGCTGGCGGACAAGCACAAGCTGCTGTTCATCGTCGACGAGGTGCAGGCCGGCTGCGCCCGCTGCGGCACGCTGTTCGCCTACGAGCTGTCGAACGTCGAGCCGGACATCATGACGCTGGGCAAGGGCATCGGCGGCGGCGTGCCGCTGTCGGCCCTGCTGTGCAAGGCCGAGGTGGCGAGCTTCGAAGCCGGCGACCAGGGCGGCACCTACAACGGCAACCCGCTGATGTGCGCGGTGGGCAGCGCGGTGTTCGAGCAGCTGCTGGCGCCGGGCTTCCTGCAGCAGGTGCAGGAGAAGGGCGCGTATCTGCGCGAACAGCTGCTGGCGCTGTCGAACGAGTTCGGCCTGGCCGGCGAACGGGGCGAGGGCCTGCTGCGCGCGCTGATGCTCGGCAAGGACATCGGCCCGCAGCTGGTCGAGCAGGCGCGCGAGATGCAGCCGGAGGGCCTGCTGCTCAATTCGCCGCGGCCGAACCTGCTGCGCTTCATGCCGGCGCTGAACGTGACCCGCGAGGAAATCGACCAGATGATCGGCATGCTGCGGACGCTGCTGAAGTCGCTCGCCTGACCTTGGGGCGCCGGCCGTCTGCCGTCGTCCACGGCGCGATGGTCCGTGATGGTCGGCGATGATCGCCCGTGGTTCGGAAACGGGCCGCCCTGCTGCGATGGCACGGCGGCCTTTTTCTTTGGCACCTCTCCGTAGCCTCCCTTCGTTCACCGCCACCCGCCGCGCGTGGGGACGACGGTAATATTCGCTTGCCTATACTGATGCCATCCAGGACCGGGAGAACAACAATGGGCGGTCGCCTCCATCCCCACAGGCGCGGGCTGGCTACCACGCTTGCCGTGGCCGCCCTGGCGCTCGGCACCCTGGCTGCCACACCGGCCGCGGCCGACGAGGCCGCCGACCACGCCGCCATCCTCAAGGCCGAGCAGGACTGGCTGACCGCCACCGAGTCCGGCGATCGCGCGGCGCTGGAACGCCTGCTCCATCCGACCTTCGTCAACATCTCGCCGCTGGGTGGGATGCGCAACCGCGCCGAATCGCTGTCCGCCGGCCCCCCACCGCCGGGCTCCAGCCAGACGCTGACCGAACTGAAGGTACGCACGTTTCGCGACAGCGCGGTGGTCACAGGCGTCAACCGTTATCGGCCCAATGCGAAGGCCAAGCCGACGGACGTCGTCTTCACCGATGTGTTCGTACGCACGCCGCATGGGTGGCAGGTGGTGTCGTCGCACAATTCGATCCGGCCTGCGCCGGCGGAACGATAAAAAAAGCCCCGTCCATGCAGGCATGGCGGGGCTGGCGACTGCACAGCGGCCCTTCGGCCGCCGTTTTCTTTCCTATCGCGACAGGCTCATTCCCCCAGATACGCGGCGCGTACCTTCGGGTCGTCGAGCATGTCGGCGGCGTTGCCGCTCATCGTGATCAGGCCGGACTCCATCACATAGCCGCGGTTGGCGGCCTGCAGCGCGAGGCGGGCGTTCTGCTCGACCAGCAGCACGGTGACGCCCTGGCCGGAGATATCGCGCACGACCTCGAAGATCTTCTCGACCATGATCGGCGACAGGCCCATCGACGGTTCGTCCAGCAGCAGCAGGCGCGGCTGGCTCATCAGCGCGCGCGCCATGGCCAGCATCTGCTGCTCGCCGCCGGACATGGTGCCGGCCAGCTGGTTGGCGCGTTCCTTCAGCCGCGGGAAGATGCCGAACATGCGGTCGATGTCGTCCTTGATGCCGGCCTCGTCCTTGCGCGTGAAGGCGCCCATCAGCAGGTTCTCGGTGATGGTCATGCGCGCGAACACGCCGCGGCCTTCCGGCACCATCGCCAGGCCCTGCTTCAGCAGCTCGTAGCTCGGCACGCCCTTGATCGAGCGGCCCAGGTATTCGACCTCGCCGCCGGCCCAGGGCTGCAGGCCGGTGATCGCCTTCATCGTGGTGGTCTTGCCGGCGCCATTGGCGCCGATCAGCGTCACGAGTTCGCCGTCGCGGATTTCCAGGTCGATGCCCTTGACGGCCTGGATGCCGCCGTACGCGACCTTCAGGCCGGCGATCTTCAGTAGTGTGTCTTTCATTTGCGGCTCCCCGTCAGTGGGCCGAAGTGCCGAGGTAGGCCTCGATCACCGCCGGGTTGTTCTGGACATCGTACGGCAGGCCCTGCGCGATGACCTTGCCGTAGTCGAGCACGGTCATGCGGTCGCACAGGCCCATCACGAGCTTCACGTCGTGCTCGATCAGCAGGATGGTCCGGCCATCGCTGCGGATCTTGTCGAGCAGGCCGCGCAGCTCGACCTTCTCGGTCGCGTTCATGCCGGCAGCGGGCTCGTCGAGCGCCAGCAGCTTGGGCTCGGTCGCCAGCGCGCGGGCGATCTCGAGGCGGCGCTGGTGGCCGTACGACAGATTGCGCGAGGTGAAGTTGGCGTACTTGCCGATGCCGACGTACTCGAGCAGGTCATGCGCCATGTCCTCGACGCCCTCTTCTTCCTTGCGCACCGCCGGCGGACGGAAGATCGCGCCGATCACGCCGGCCTTGGTCCGCACGTGGCGGCCGACCATCACGTTCTCGAGCGCCGTCATGTCGCCGAACAGGCGGATGTTCTGGAAGGTGCGGGCGATGCCGGCCTTGGCCACTTCATGCACCGCGGTCGGCTGATAGGGCTTGCCGTCCAGCACGAACTCGCCGGAATCGGGGGTGTAGAGCCCGGTGATCACGTTGAAGAAGGTGGTCTTGCCGGCGCCGTTCGGGCCGATCAGGCCGTAGATCTCGCCGGACCGGATCTCCAGGCCCACATCCGACAGCGCCTGCAGGCCGCCGAAGCGCTTGTTCACTCCCTTGACGGACAGGAGGATGTTTTCGTTGCTCATCAGGTCCTCCCGCTTCACAGACGTCCAACGCTACCGGGGCGGCGAATCACCGGCCGGTCTTCCTTGCGCGGCGACGGCCACAGGCCCGCCGGGCGATACAGCATCACGCCGACCAGCGCCAGGCCGAACAGCAGCTGGCGCAGCACCTCGGCGTCGACGATCACATGGCCGAACAGCATGTTCTGCACCGGCTCGGCCACCACGCGCAGCAGCTCCTGAAAGCCGATCAGCAGGATGCCGCCCAGGATCACGCCCGGGATATGGCCCATGCCGCCAAGCACCACGATCGCCAGCACATAGATCGATTCCCACAGCGTGAACGATTCGGGCGAGACGAAGCCCTGGAAGGCGCCGAACACCGCGCCCGAGACACCGCCGAACGACGCGCCCATGGCGAAGGCCAGCAGCTTGATGTTGCGGGTGTTGATGCCCATCGCCTTGGCCGCGATCTCGTCCTCGCGGATCGCCACCCAGGCGCGGCCGATGCGCGAGTTCTGCAGCCGCAGCGAGACGAACACGATCGCCACGACCAGCAGGATCAGCAGGTAGTAGTACATGAACACCGGCGTGAATTTCAGGCCGAAGAACTCGTGCGTCTTGGAGAAGTTGAAGCCGAAGATCGTGATTGGATCGACCGCGGTGATGCCCTTGGGACCGTTGGTGATGTTGACCGGCCGGTCCAGGTTGTTCATGAAGATGCGGATGATCTCGCCGAAGCCGAGCGTGACGATCGCCAGATAGTCGCCGCGCAGCTTCAGCGTCGGCGCACCGAGCAGCACGCCGAAGATGCCCGCCACCAATGCCGCCAATGGCAGCACCCACCAGACGCTGACATGGAAGCCGTTGGGGAACAGCTGCGCGATGGTCTCGAACTGGTTGGCCAGATGCGGCGAGCCGAGCAGCGCCATCAGATAGGCGCCCACCGCATAGAAGGCGATGTAGCCCAGGTCCAGCAGGCCGGCGAAGCCGACCACGATGTTCAGGCCCAGCGCCAGCATGATGTACAGCAGCGCGAAGTCGAGCACGCGCACCCAGTAGTTGCCGCCCATGAACTGCACGGCGAACGGCGCGCACAGGCCGATCACCAGGAAGGCCGCCAGCGCGAACATGGTCTTGGCCGGCGTCTTGGTCAGCGGCGCGGCCTGCGCCGTCGTAGAAATCGGAGTGTTCATCGTTGCGATCCCCTTACGCCCGGTCGGCCACACGTTCGCCCATGATGCCGGACGGACGGAACACCAGCACGGTGATCAGCACGATGAAGGCAAACACGTCCTGGTAGTTCGAGCCGAACACGCCGTTGGTCAGGTCGCCGATATAGCCGGCGCCCAGCGCCTCGATCAGGCCCAGCAGCATGCCGCCGACCATCGCGCCGGCGAGGTTGCCGATGCCGCCGAGCACGGCCGCGGTAAACGCCTTCAGGCCGGGGATGAAGCCCATGTAGAAGTGCGCGTTGCCATAGTTCGTCGCCATCATCACGCCGGCCAGCGCAGCCAGGGTCGCGCCGATCATGAAGGTGGCCGAGATCACGAAGTTCGGGTTCACGCCCATCAGGCCCGCCACGCGCTGATTCTCGGCGGTGGCGCGCATCGCGCGGCCGAGCTTGGTGCGGTTGACCAGCGTCAGCAGCCCGGCCATCACCATCACGGCCATGCCGATGATGACCATCTCCTTGCCGGTGATCGTGGCCCCGGTGTTGCCGATATCGATCGGGCTCGAGGGCAGCAGCTGCGGGAAGGTCAGCGGATTGCGCGACCAGATCATCATCGCGATGGTCTGCAGCATGATGGAGACGCCGATCGCGGTGATCAGCGGAGCCAGCCGGGGCGCGTTGCGCAGCGGCCGGTAGGCAATCCGTTCGATCGAATAGGACAGCATCGCGCAGACCGGCATCGCGATCAGCGTGGCGATCACGAGCGTCAGCCATTCCGGCAGGCCGGGGGCGAATTGCTGGAGTGCGAGAATCGCCGACAGTGCGGTCAGCGCGCCGATCATCAGCACATCGCCGTGGGCGAAGTTGATGATCCCGAGAATGCCGTAGACCATGGTGTAGCCGAGTGCAATCAGCGCATAGATGCTGCCGAGCACCAGACCATTCACGATCTGCTGGATAAGGATATCCATGAATACTCCTGGCTTGCCGCCCGCACTTCCGGCATGGATGGATGCCGACCGGGCAGCGGGGTGTGAGTGGTTTGGTAAGTGGTTATGTGCTGGTAAGCGGGTAAAGCAACGGCCTGCCGCGTTCCACCCATGGTAAGGGCGCTGTCACAAAAGGCGAGGCTAAAAAGAACGGCACCGCAAAGTACTCACGGTGCCGTTCGGAGGACCGGGTAGGTCCGAATTACATCTTCACGACGTCAAGCACGGACTTCTTCTTGTCCTTGTAGTCGTACAGCGTGATGGTGCCTTCCTTCATGTCGCCCTTCTCGTCGAAGGCGATGTTGCCGATCACGCCCTGGTAGTTGGTCTTGGGCATCTCCGCCAGGATCGCCGCGGGCTCGGTCGAGCCGGCGCGCTTCATCGCATCGACGATCACCATCACGGCGTCGTAGGTGAACGGAGCGTAGATCTGCACCGGTGCGTTGAAACGTTCCTGGTAGCGCTTCTGGAACTCGGCGCCCTTCTCCATCTTGGACAACGCCAGGCCGGCCTCGGAGCAGATGATGTTGCTGACCGCATCGCCCGCCAGTTCCGCGACCTTGTCGGTACAGACGCCGTCGCCGCCGACGATCTTGGCCGGGATGCCGAGTTCCTTGGCCTGCTTGGCGAACGGGCCGCCGGTGGCGTCCATGCCGCCGTACATGATGACGTCCGGCTTCTTGCCCTTGATCTTGGTCAGGATGGCCTTGAAGTCGGTGGCCTTGTCGTTGGTGGCCTCGCGCGCCACGATGTTGACGCCGGCGGCCTTGGCGGTCTTCTCGAACTCGTCGGCCAGGCCCTTGCCGTAGGCGGTGGCGTCGTCGACGATCGCCACGCTCTTGGCGTTCAGGCTCTTGGCGGCGTAGTTGGCCAGGGCCGGGCCCTGCTGGGCATCGGTGGCCACCACGCGGAAGGTCGTCTTGAAGCCCTGCTTGGTGTAGTCGGGGTTGGTCGAGGACGGCGAGATCTGCACGATGCCCGCATCGCTATAGATCTTGGAGGCAGGAATCGACACGCCCGAGTTCAGGTGGCCGACCACGGCGACGACCTTCTCGTCGACCAGCTTCTGGGCCACCGAGGTGCCGGTCTTCGGATCGGCCGCGTCGTCTTCGCCGACCAGTTCCAGGCGGACCTTCTTGCCGCCCAGTTCCAGACCGGCCTTGTTGACCTCTTCGACGGCCAGGCGCGCGCCGTTCTCGTTGTCCTTGCCAAGGTGGGCGATCCCACCGGTCAGCGGCGCCGCATGGCCGATCTTTACCACCACCTCGCCGCCAGCCGGTGCCGCCGCGGCAGGTGCCGAGGCCGTCGCACCGGGCGCCGCCTCTTCCTTCTTGCCGCAGGCAGTAACCAGTGCCACTGCCGCTGCGATCGGCAGAATCTTGGCCAACGTGATTTGCATGAGTGATCTCCTAGGATTCACAAGATCAGGGTTACGCAACGCCTCCCGTCCGTTTCCCTGCACCGCCTTGGTTTAGTTTCAATTTGAAACGCGCGCATTGTATCCCCTTTTTTTGCGGATGCAATACGCGACGCAACAACCTGGGCCTTTTACCCTTCTATTGAGCTAGGTAATTTCCCCAATGCCGTCATTGGGGCAATTCCCATTCACAACAGGGGCTCTTTGAGATACCTAACAAGATCCGTGCCCGCCACGTCACCAGGCGGCCTTCCGGACGTTCCAGCGTGGCTGACAAGGCACCTATCTTTATAGATATTAATTAGGCATTTCATAAAAGAAATATGCACCAATTTAGAATGTCGGCAATCCGCGTTCGCACCAATCGAGGGAAAACCCGTATTTAGGGGAATTACCCTAAAGTCCTTCGCAAAAGACGCGCCTTGTGCCGAGTCAATATATCGTTGTGACGATTAAGTTTCTTTCGACGGAAGCCCGACACTCGGCATGGCACAGTGCGATGGCGCGAAAACGCGCCGGCCAAAACGACAACGCCCCGCTCGAGGCGGGGCGCTGCTAAAAACCGGGAAGGTCCGCGGGACTCAGGCGGCGGTCGCCTGCAGGCCCTTGGGCAGGGGGAACGACATGTTTTCCTCGATGCCCTCCAGCGGACGCACCTGCCGCGCGCCGAGCGCGCGCAGCCGGTCGACGATCGACTGGGCCAGCGCCTCCGGCGCCGAAGCGCCGGCGGTCAGCCCGATGCGGCGCTTGCCGGCGATCCATTCGGGACGGACCTGTTCCGGCGCATCGACCATATAGGCAGGCACGCCAAGCCGCTCGGCCAGTTCGCGCAGGCGGTTCGAGTTGGAGCTGTTGGGACTGCCGACCACGATCACCACGTCGACCTGCGGCGCCATGAACTTGACGGCGTCCTGGCGGTTCTGCGTCGCATAGCAGATGTCCTGCTTCTTCGGCTCGCGGATTTCCGGGAAGCGTGCCTTCAGCGCGGCGACGATCTCCTCGGTCTCGTCGACCGACAGCGTGGTCTGCGTGACATAGGCCAGCCGCGTGGGATCGGCGACCTGCAGGGTCTGCACGTCGGCGGGCGACTCGACCAGCAGCATGCCGCCGTCGGCCTGGCCCATCGTGCCCTCGACCTCGGGGTGGCCGCGATGGCCGATCATCACGATCTCGCAGCCTTCGGCGCGCATCTTGCCGACCTCGACATGCACCTTGGTCACCAGCGGACAGGTCGCGTCGAAGACGTTCAGGCCGCGCGCCTGCGCCTCGGCGCGGACGCTGCGCGACACGCCGTGGGCGCTGAAGATCACGGTCGCGCCGGCCGGCACCTCGTCGAGGTCCTGCACGAAGACGGCGCCCTTGCGGCGCAGATCGGCCACGACATAGGCGTTGTGCACGATTTCATGGCGCACGTAGATCGGCGCGCCAAAGCGCTGGAGCGCGCGCTCCACGATCTCGATCGCGCGATCGACCCCGGCGCAGAAGCCGCGCGGCTGGGCCAGCAGGATCTCGGCGTCGGGGGCGGGAGTCATTTCGGACATGCGGGGAGGTAGCTGCGCTCCGGCTGCCGAGGCGGCCGGAGCAGGTCGTCAGAGGATGCCGATCAGCTGGACGTCGAACAGGATGGTCTGTCCGGCCAGCGGATGATTGAAGTCGAACAGCGCCGAGGTCTCGCCGATTTCCTTGAGGACGCCGGCATATTTGCCGCCGCCGGGCGCGTTGAACTCGACCAGGTCACCCGGGCTGTAGTCCTCTTCGAACGAGCTGTTCTCGCGCAGCGTGGCCAGCGACACGCGCTGCAGCAGCTCGGGATTGCGCGGCCCGAAGGCGTGCTCCGGCGCCAGACGGTAGCTGGTGCGCTCGCCCTCGGCCATGCCGAGCAGCGCCTGTTCCAGCGTGGGCGCGAACTGGCCCTGCCCCAGCAGCAGCGTGGCGGGCTTGTCGTCGAAGGTGCTGACGACCTCGGTACCGTTCTCCAGCGAGATGCGGTAATGCAAGGTCAGGAAGGAATCGGCCTGCACGGTCTTGCGCGCGGTGGCGCCGCCGGAGTCCGACGCAAAAGTTTGCGAATTCATGAATGCTCAACCAGTCGAGAACCCGTATTGTAAGCGACTGGACCCGGCGCCGCCGATCGCGGCCACGGGTCCGCCCCGCCCTCCGACGCCGCTTCCCGAACGAGACCGCCATGCCCATCCCCGATTGGCCCGCCAGCGAACGTCCTCGCGAAAAGCTGCTGCAAGCCGGTGCCGCCTCGTTGTCCGACGCCGAACTGCTCGCGGTATTCCTGCGCGTCGGCGTGCCGGGCAAGAGCGCGGTCGATGTGGCGCGCGAGCTGATCGCGGCATTCGGCTCGCTGACCGGGCTGCTCGCCGCCAGCCAGACCGAACTGAGCCGGGTGCGCGGCGTCGGCACCGCCAAGTACGTGCAGCTGCAGGCGGTGGTCGAGTTGACGCGGCGGGCGTTGGCCGAGCAGCTGGCGATGGCGCCGGGCCTGGAGTCGCCGCAGGCCGTGCGGGACTACCTGCGGTTGTCGCTGGCGCAGCGGCCTTACGAGGTGTTCCTGTGCCTGTTCCTGGATGCGCGCAATCGGCTGCTGGCCGCCGAGGAGCTGTTCCGCGGCACGCTGACGCAAACCAGCGTCTACCCGCGCGAGGTGGCCAGGCAGGCGTTGGCGCATAATGCGGCCGCGGTGATCGTCGCCCACAACCACCCGTCGGGCAATCCGGCGCCGAGTCCCGCGGACCTGGCGATGACCAAGGCGCTGGCGCATTCGCTGGCACTGATCGACGTCCATGTGCTCGACCACTTCATCGTCGCCGGCAATACGACCTACTCGCTGGCCGAGCACCGGCAACTGTGACGCCAAAGGCACGGGCGCGTCGCCGTGGCGTCAACGCACAGAAGGCATTGATCGGCCGAGGGATTTCGGTCTATAATGCCCGTTTTGCTGAAGTCTTAACCGCTGCAGTCCGGGCCCGCGCGCCTTTTGTTGATCTGTTGCGAACATTGTCCACGAATAGAAGATTTAGGAGTGCTTCATGGCACGCGTCTGTCAAGTGACCGGGAAAGCGCCGATGGTCGGCAACAACGTTTCCCACGCAAACAACAAGACCAAGCGCCGTTTTCTGCCCAACCTGCAGAACCGTCGTTTCTTTGTTGAATCGGAAAACCGCTGGGTGAGCCTGCGCGTCTCGAACGCCGGTCTGCGCCTGATCGACAAGAAAGGCATCGACTCCGTGCTCGCCGACCTGCGCGCACGCGGCGAAGTCTAATTAGGAGTTCATCATGGCCAGCAAAGGCGGACGCGACAAGATCAAACTGGAATCCACCGCGGGTACCGGTCACTTCTACACCACCGACAAGAACAAGCGCACCATGCCGGAAAAGATGTCGATCAAGAAATTTGATCCGGTCGCGCGCAAGCACGTCGAGTACAAGGAAACCAAGATCAAGTAATTGATCCTGCGTTCCAGCGAAGAACCCCGCCATGGCGGGGTTTTTTGTTGCCTGCTCGTCGCCGCTGCCCCGCTCCCCCACTTCCCGACTTCCCGACTTCCCGACTTCCCGACTTCCCGACTTCCCGACTTCCCGACTTCCCGACTTCCCGACTTCCCCCGACTTCCCCGACTTCCCCGACTTCCCCGACTTCCCCGACTTCCCCGACTTCCCCCACTTCCCCGACTTCCCCGACTTCCCCGACTTCCCCGACTTCCCCGCTCCCCCACTGCCGGCTCTGCCCAACATGCCGTGGGAGCCGCAGCACGCCGCGCCACCAGCAGGGGCAAGGCGCGGCGGCTTGATCGGCGGTGTACACTTTCGAGCTTTCCCGCACCACCGGCGCCCTCGCCGCGCCACCACGCATCATGAACTTCGACGTCGCCATCGTCGGCAGCGGCCTGGCCGGCCTCACGGTCGCGCTGCAACTGGCCGACAGCCACCGGGTTGTCATCGTGAGCAAGCGCGACATGACGCAAGGCGCCAGCGACTGGGCCCAGGGCGGCATCGCGGCGGTGCTGGACTCCGGCGACAGCCACGACGAACACACGCAGGATACGCTGATCGCCGGTGCCGGCCTGTGCGATGAAGGCGCGACCCGCTTCATCGTCGAGCACGGGCGCGAAGCGATCCAGTGGCTGATCGACCGGGGCGTGCCGTTCACGCGCGACGAACAGGCCGAACTCGGCTATCACCTGACCCGCGAGGGCGGCCACAGCCATCGCCGCATCATCCACGCGGCCGACGCCACCGGCCATGCCGTGGTCACGACGCTGACCGAGCAGGTGCGCCGCCATCCCAATATCACGATCCTCGAAGACCATTTCGCGATCGACCTGATTACCTCGCGCAAGATGGGACTGGGCGGCAACCGTTGCCTCGGGCTGTACGTGCTCGACGACGCCAACGGCCAGGTGCATACGCTGACCGCCAGCCATACCGTGCTGGCCACCGGCGGCGCGGGCAAGGTCTATCTCTATACGACCAATCCGGACACGGCTACTGGCGACGGCATCGCGATGGCCTGGCGCGCGGGCTGCCGGGTCGCGAACATGGAATTCATCCAGTTCCATCCGACCTGCCTGTACCACCCGTATGCCAAGTCATTCCTGATTTCCGAGGCGGTGCGCGGGGAAGGCGGCCGGCTGGTGCTGCCCGACGGCACCCGCTTCATGCCGGAGCACGATGCGCGCGCCGAACTGGCGCCGCGCGACGTGGTGGCCCGCGCGATCGACTTCGAGATGAAAAAGCGCGGCCTGGACTGCGTGTACCTCGACATCACGCACCAGCCCGCGCCCTTCCTGCGCGAACACTTCCCCACCATCCACGCGCGCTGCCTGGAACTGGGCATCGACATCACGCGCCAGCCGATCCCGGTGGTGCCGGCCGCGCACTACACCTGCGGCGGCGTGGTCACCGACACGTCGGGACGCACCGATCTGGACAATCTGTACGCGGTCGGCGAGACGGCCTACACCGGCCTGCACGGCGCGAACCGGCTGGCATCGAACTCGCTGCTCGAATGCATGGTGATCGGCCGGGCGGCCGCCAACGACATCGCGTCGCAGGCCAAGGCCGGCAAACCCGATCTGGCGTTGCCGCCGTGGGACGAGAGCCGCGTGTCCGATGCCGACGAGGAGGTCGTGGTCTCGCACAACTGGGACGAGCTGCGCCGGATGATGTGGAACTACGTCGGCATCGTGCGCACCAGCAAGCGGCTGGAACGCGCGCAGCATCGGATCGCGCTGCTGCGCGAGGAAATCACCGAGTACTACGCGAACTTCCGCGTCACACGCGATCTGCTGGAACTGCGCAATCTGGTCGAAGTGGCGGCGATGATTGTCGACAGCGCCTATGCGCGCCACGAAAGTCGCGGCCTGCATTTCAGCCGCGACTACCCGGGGACGTTGCCGAAGGCGCTGCCGACCGTGCTGCAGCCGCCGAACGGACGCCGCCGCGGCAACTGAACGCGCGGCCGGAGGGCAACCGGAGCGCAATCGAAGCGCGACCGGTGGGCAACCGAAGCGCGACCCAAGACGGGGCCGGGGCAGCAGCCGGCTCGGGCTCGACGCAGTGCGAGCCCGCTCAGCCGATGATGCGCAACGAGTAGTCGGTCGCGCGCACGTCCTTGGTCAGCGCGCCTACCGAGATCCGGTCGACGCCGGTCTCGGCGAAACGCCGGATCGTATTCGCGTTGACGCCGCCGGACACTTCCAGCACCGCGCGGCCGCGATTGACGCGCACCGCTTCGCGCATCATCGGCTCGGTGAAGTTGTCGAGCAGGATCGAGACGGCACCGGCGGCCAGCGCCTCCTCCAGTTCGACCAGCGACTCGACCTCGACCTGCACCGGCACGCCGGCGTTCAGCGCGGCCGCGGCCTGCAGCGCCGCGGTGACGCCGCCCGCCGCGGCGATATGGTTTTCCTTGATCAGGATGCCGTCATAGAGCGCAAGCCGCTGGTTGTCGCCGCCGCCGACCTTGACCGCGTACTTCTGCGCCAGGCGCAGTCCCGGCAGCGTCTTGCGCGTGTCGAGCACGCGGGCGCGCGTACCGACGACCAGGTCGGCATAGCGCCGCGTCGCGGTGGCCACGCCCGACAGCAGTTGCAGGAAATTCAGCGATGGCCGCTCGGCGGTCAGCAGCGACCGGGCCGGGCCGTCGATCTCGCAGACCACGGAATCGGCCGCCATGAGAGTGCCTTCCCGTTGCAGCCAGCGGATTTGCAAACGCGGATCGACCGCATGCATGCAGGCATCGAACCATGGCTGCCCGCACAGCACCGCCTCCTCGCGCACGATCACACGGGCGTGCGCCTGCTTGTCGGCCGGCACCAGCTGGCCGGTCCAGTCGCCCGAGCCGACGTCCTCGGCGATCGCCGCGCGGACGTTCTCGCGCAGCGCCTCGACCAGCGCGGGTCCGTATTGGTCGAAGACCGGATTCACTGCGTCGTTGTTCGAGGACTCGCTCATGCCGGACCGATCCCCTGGAACAGCGCCTGCTCCTTGGCCAGGTCGGCGGCGGGCCGTACGTTGGCCTTCTGCCGCGCGGCAAAGTCGAGCATGCGGTCGATGCAGGTATAGGCGCGACGCCCGATGTCGGGATCGACATGGATCTCGTTGCGGCCGGTCTCCAGCACCTCGGCCAGATTGGTCAGCGCATTCATCGCCATCCACGGGCAATGCGCGCAGCTCTTGCAGGTCGCGCTGTTGCCGGCGGTCGGCGCCTCGATGAAATGCTTGCCCGGCGCGGCCATCCGCATCTTGTGCAGGATGCCGTTGTCGGTGGCGACGATGAATTCGTTGGCGTCGAGTTGCTGCGCGGCGGCGATCAGCTGCGAGGTCGAGCCGACCACGTCGGCCTGGGCCACCACGTTGGCCGGCGATTCCGGATGCACCAGGATCCTGGCCTTCGGATGTTCCTTGCGCAGCAGATCGAGCTCGATGCCCTTGAACTCGTCGTGCACCAGGCACGAGCCCTGCCACAGCAGCATGTCGGCGCCGGTCTGGCGCTGGATATAGCCACCCAGGTGCTTGTCGGGCGCCCACAGGATCTTCTCGCCGCGCGCGTGCAGATGTTCGACGATCTTCAGGCCGATGCTGGAGGTCACCATCCAGTCGGCGCGCGCCTTGACCGCGGCGCTGGTGTTCGCATAGACCACCACGGTACGGTCCGGATGCGCGTCGCAGAACGCGGCGAACTCGTCGGCCGGGCAGCCCAGGTCCAGCGAACAGGTCGCGTCCAGGTCGGGCATCAGGATGGTCTTTTCGGGACTGAGGATCTTGGCGGTCTCGCCCATGAAGCGCACGCCGGCCACCACCAGCGTCTGCGCCGGATGGTCGCGCCCGAAGCGGGCCATCTCCAGCGAATCGGACACGCAACCGCCGGTTTCCTCGGCAAGGTCCTGCAGGTCGGCGTCGACATAGTAGTGCGCGACCAGCACCGCATTGCGCGCCTTCAGCAGCGCGCGGATGCGATCCTTCAATGCCGAGCGCTCGTCCGGCGTCAGCGCGGGCGGCACCTTGGCCCAGGCGTGGGCGACGCAGCTCGCGCCACCGTCCGCCTGCATCTGCGTCGGTTTCTCGAACTCGACGGTCTTGATCGTTTGGGGGGTCATCTCCTGTACTCCTCGGGGCACCCGTGCTCGCCGCCGCACCGCCTCGCTTGGTCATTGTGGCCGGGACCGGCCTCTAGATGGGGCGGCGTCGCCAAAAGAAAAGCCCCGCCAGCGACAGCATGGCGGGGCTTCGGGCGCGCCTGGCATTGTAGCAGGCGTTGTCCTTCTTATCAGGCGTTACGCGTAGCGGCGCAGGCGCAGCGAGAACTCCTGCAGCGCCTGGATGCCGCTCGCTTCGGCGCGGTGGCACCAGGCCTGCAGCTGTTGCAGCAGCTGTTCGCGCGTCAGGTTCGAACGGCCCCAGATCGCGGCCAGTTCGCGGCGCATCTCGACGAAGGTCTGCAGTGCCTTGTTGTGCTCGACGATGCTGGCCAGTTGCTGGCGCTGGGGCTCGGCCAGCTTGGTCTCGTCGCGGTGGAACCACTTGCGCGCCAGCTTGAAGCGGCGATAGTCGGCAACGCGCTTGGCCTTCAGCTGGGCCAGTTCCTCGCGGTAAGCATTCTTGACGGCCTTGGCATAGCGCGCCATCACGTCATAGCGGTTGGCGATGATGGCTTCCAGCGTGTTGTGATCGACCGGACGGGCCTCGACCAGACGCGCCTTGGGCGGGGTCTTCTTGACCTTGGCCAGGCCGACCGCCTGCATCGCGCGGATGTAGCACCAGCCGATATCGAACTCGTACCACTTGATCGAGAACTTGGCCGAGGTCGGATAGGTATGGTGGTTGTTGTGCAGTTCCTCGCCGCCGATGATGATGCCCCACGGCGACACATTGGTCGACGCGTCCTCGCAATCGTAGTTGCGATAGCCCCACCAGTGGCCCAGGCCGTTGATGATGCCGGCGGCATGAATCGGGATCCACAGCATCTGCACGCCCCAGACCGACAGGCCGACCACGCCGAACAGCGCCAGGTCGATGATCAGCATCAGGCCGACGCCCTGCCAGGTGAAGCGCGAATACAGGTTGCGCTCGATCCAGTCGTTGGGCGTGCCGTGGCCGAACTTGGCCAGCGTTTCCTTGTTCTTGGCTTCGGCCCGGTACAGCTCGGCGCCTTCGAGCAGCACCTTGCGGATGCCGCGGGTCTGCGGGCTATGCGGATCGTCTTCGGTTTCGCACTTGGCGTGGTGCTTGCGGTGGATCGCGGTCCACTCCTTGGTGACCATGCCCGTGGTCAGCCACAGCCAGAAGCGGAAGAAGTGCGCGGCGATCGGGTGCAGATCGAGCGAGCGGTGCGCCATGCACCGGTGCAGGAAAATCGTGACACCGGCGATGGTGATGTGGGTCATGACCAGGGTGAAGATCACGATCTTCCACCAGGACCAGTCGAGAAGGCCGTTGGCGGCCCACTGAAGAATTGTGTCGAACAAACTGTTCTCCGTGCTTGATAGAGGCTGGCTGCGACGTGTCGGGGTGTCGCAGCAACGCGCAGAAAAATGACTGCAAATCCAGTGATTGCGTCTTATGGCGTCAGCCAAGGCGCCTTGCGCCTTCGCGGGACCCCGGCACGCGCCGCTGCAATCTGGCGGCTGGCCCTCGGGCACGGATCGGTAGTCCGGCCGGGGGAATCCCCGGGACGACCCGCGATTTTACCGGAACGCCAGCGTCCCGGCATCCGCTTTTACCCGTGCGTGTGCTTTTCGTTTGCCGTGTTGGACGCCGAAAACGATACTTCGTTCCTTCAATGGCGAGGGCGTCACATACGCGACCTGTCGCGCCTTTCTTATGCCGATTCCGCCGCATTGGCCGCGACCCGCGACACCGGCGTCGCGGTCAGCGTCCCGTCCGGGGGCAGCACACGCAACTCGCGCTGCGGATAGGGAATCGAAATGCCGCTGGCCCGGAATGCCTTCCAGATGGCGCGGTTCATTTCCGATTGCACGCCGAGCTTGCCGTTCTGCGGATCGGCGATGAAGCCCGCCACCTCGTACTCGACCCCGCTGTCGACAAACGCCACCAGGAAGGCCGACGGCGCCGGATCCGCCAGCAGGCGCGGAATGCCGCGCACGGCCTCGGTCAGCAGTGCCAGCACCATCTCGGGATCGGCGTCGTAGTCGGCCTGCACCCGGGTCGCCACCCGTACATTGGTATTCGAGAACGAATGGTTCTGCACCGACTGCGCGACCAGCTGCTCGTTCGGCACCAGCGTCTCGCCGTCGCCATTGCGCACGACGGTGTAGCGGGTGCGGATCTGCGCCACGATCCCGGTGTACTTGTCGACCGTGATCTGGTCGCCGAGCTTGACCGAGCGGTCCAGCAGGATGATGAAGCCCGACACGTAGTTGCTGGCGATCTTCTGCAGGCCCAGGCCCAGGCCGACGCCGAGCGCCCCGCCGAATACCGAGAGCACGGTCAGGTCGATGCCGACCAGCGACAGGCTGAACAGCAGCGAAACCAGCAGCAGCAGCGCCTTGGACAGCCGCGTCAGCACCACGCGCAGGCTGGTGTCGATGGTCGCCGAGCGCATCAGCCGCTCTTCCAGCCACGAACCGAACCACAGCGCGGCCAGCACCGTCAGCAGGATCCACACGCAGGCCATCAGCAGATCGGCCACGCTGATGCGCTGCTGCCCGAGGGCGAACTGGATCGAATCGAGCCACTGCACCGCCTCGGACAGCATGCCGAGCACGTACAGCGCCATGCCGACCCAGACCAGCGTGGTCAGCACCTTCTCCACCAGCGTCAGCATGCCGTGCAGCTGGCCGTTGCCGGACAGCACGCGGCGCAGCACGTAGAAGGCGAAATAGAGGAAGGTGATGCCGAACAGCGGCACCAGCGCCAGCCGCAGCATGCTGACCGGAATCAGCGGCGCCAGCGCGATGCGCGCCGCCAGCACCAGCAGCCAGCCGAACAGCGGAAACATCGCGCGCTCCAGGCTCGCGGCGGCAAAGCGCAGCGCGAAGCTCGAACCCGCGTAGCGCGCCTCGAGCCGCCCGGCGACATGGCGCGCCAGCGGCCAGGCCAGCAGCACGCAGCCGGCCAGCACGGCCAGTTGCCACAGGAAGCCGGGGTCGCCGGCATCCTGCATCAGGTCGCCCAGCATCTTGCCGAACACGGCATGGGATTGCGACAGATCGGTCAGGGAGTTGGAGGCCATCGATCGACGAGTTCAACCAGTGAAGAAAGCAACGACAGTGAAGAACAAAAAAATACCGGGCGGTGAGTGCCCGGTATCCGCGAAACGACAGGGGCCGGGGCCCCCATGCTCATTGGCGCGAGCGCTCCAGCACCGCCGCGAAGAATCCGTCGGTCTGGTGCAGATGGGGATAGAGCGCCAACGTCTGCGCGTCCTCGGGCAGGTCGGCGATCGCGATCTTCTGCTCGGCCAGCACCTGTGCCACCGGCACGAGCTGGAAGTCGGCATGGCGGCTCAGGAAGTCACGCACGATCGCCTCGTTCTCGGCCTCGAGCACGCTGCAGGTGGCATAGACCACGCGGCCGCCCGGCTTGACCAGGCGCGCCGCCGATTCGAGGATGGCCGCCTGCTTGGCGGTCAGCTCCAGCACCGTCTGCGGGCTCTGGCGCCATTTGAGGTCCGGATTGCGCCGCAGCGTGCCCAGGCCGCTGCAAGGCGCGTCGACCAGCACGCGGTCGATCTTGCCGGCCAGCCGCTTGACCTTGGCGTCCTGCTCCGAGTCGATCAGCACCGGATGGACGTTCGACAGGCCGCTGCGCGCCAGGCGCGGCTTCAGGTTGGCCAGGCGCTTGTCCGACACGTCGAAGGCGTAGAGCCGCCCGGTCGAGCGCATCAGCGCGCCGAGCGCCAGCGTCTTGCCGCCGGCGCCGGCGCAGAAGTCGACCACCATCTCGCCGCGCCGCGGGGCGACCAGATGGCACAGCAGCTGGCTGCCCTCGTCCTGCACCTCGACCAGTCCGTTGATGAACAGCGGCAGCTGGTTCAGCGCCGGCTTGCCCGCCAGGCGGATGCCGGTCGGGGCGATCGGCGTCGGCTCGGCCGCAAGTCCGGCCTCCTCCAGCTCCGCCAGCACGGCCTCGCGCGAGGTCTTGATCAGATTGGCGCGCAGATCCAGCGGCGCGGGCCGCAGCCAGGCATCGCCGAGCGCGGCGGTAAAGGCCTCGCCGTGCCGGGCGACCAGCTGCTCGTACAGCCACTCAGGCAGATTGGCGCGCACGCGCGGCGCCAGGCTGGCGCGTTCGATGGTCATCAGCCGGTCCAGCCACTGGGCCTCTTCCGGATACAGGAACGGCGTCAGCGCGTCGCGACCCAGCGTCGCCGCCAGGCCCAGCAGGGCCAGCCGGCGCGGCGCGGCGCCCGAGCCGGACTCGGCGAACTGGGCGAATTCCACGCGCCGGCGCAGCACGGCAAACACGGCCTCGGCGATGATGCCCCGCTCGCGGTGGCCGAGCTTGGGATTCTCGCGGAAGTAGTAGCTGACCACGGCGTCAGCGGGCCGCGCGAACAGCATCACCTTGCCGAGCAACCGGTCGATATGCTGGATATGCGTGGCGTGCAGGGCGCCGTGCGGACGCGCCTGGCCGTCGTTGGCGCTCTCGCGCGGCGAGGTGGCCTTGCGCAGCGGGCTTGTCTTGCGTTTGGTGCGGGAGGGCGGACGCGCGCCGCCGCGCGGTGCCTGGGCGGGACGGGTCATTGACGGGCTCCGGTGGTATCGATGGGGGTGGCGGAGTCCGAGGGGGAGTCCGAAGTGGGGTTCGAAGCGGAATTCGGGGCGGTGGCGGCATCGTCGGACGATGCGGCCAGCGCGATCAGCAATTGCGGTTCGGGCGGCTCGACATGGACCACGCTGTCCTTGACGCGCAGCCGCCCTTCGACGAACCAGCGCACCGCGCGGGGATAGATCTGATGCTCGCAGGGCAGCAGCCGCTGCGCCAGCGTGTCGGGGGTGTCACCAGGACCGACCTCGATCGCCGCCTGCAGCACGATGGGACCGTGGTCCAGCGCGGCGGTGACGAAATGCACGCTGGCGCCGTGCACCTTGACGCCGGCCTCCAGCGCCTGCTGGTGGGTATGCAGGCCGGGGAAACTGGGCAGCAGCGACGGATGGATATTCATCATGCGGCCGGCATAGTGCTCGACGAACTCCGGCGTCAGGATCCGCATGAAGCCGGCCAGCACCACCAGGTCCGGCACGTGGGCGTCGATCGCGTTCGCCAGCGCCTTGTCGAAGCTGGCCCGGTCGGGATAGTGGCGATGATCGACCACGCCGACCGGAATGCCTTGCGCCGCGGCGAACTTGAGGCCGGGCGCGTCGGGGCGGTTGGACAGCACGGCGGCGATCCGTGCCGGCCACGCCTGCTCGGCGCAGGCCCGGACGATCGCTTCCATGTTGGAACCGCGCCCCGAGATGAGGATGACGATATTTTTCATCGCGCAATTCTACCAAGCGGCGCCCCGCGACAGCGCCGTGGAAGCCTTCCGCCGCAAACTGACCGGCCCGCGCTTCCCCCGATTGCGGATTGTGACGTCCCGCTCGCTCTGCTAGAGTCGCCCTATCGCCCATCCGCCCGCTCGACGGGACGGGACCATACAACAAGGGCGAAGCTGTTTTAGACGGGAAATCGCATGTCGAATGTTGCACCGACCTTGCTGGTGGTCGACGACCACCCCATGGCGCTGTCCGGCACCACCCTGTTCCTGGCGCAGGTGATGCCCGATGTTGCGGTCCATGCCGCCGGGAGCGCCTCCGAGGCGCTGGACACCCTCCAACGCGGGCTCCGGCCCGATATCGTGCTGCTCGACATCTGGCTGAACGACGGCACCGGCTTCGATGCCATGCAGACGCTCAAGGCCATCGTGCCGGCCGCACGCTTCATCTTCATGTCGGCCGAGGCCACGCCCGAGATCGTCGAGCGGGCCCGCGCGCTGTCCGCCTTCGGCTTCGTCGGCAAGCATCTGGACGCGCCGGCCTTCGCCGCGGTGGTGCGCCGCGTGCTGGCCGGCGACACCGCCTTTCCGTCCGACGAGGCGCTGAACGGCCAGCCGCGCGCCTTCGGCCCGACGCACAGCATCCCGGTCACGCCGGCCGAACTCGGCCTGACGCCGCGCCAGGGGTCGGTGCTGGCGCTGGTGCTAGAAGGGCTGCCCAACAAGGTCATCGCGCGCGAGCTGGGCCTGACGGAGAACACCGTCAAGGAACACGTGTCGGCGATCCTGCAGCGGCTGGGCGTGCGCACGCGGATGCAGGTGATGTCCCGCATGGAGCGGTTCCGGCTGCGACAGTAGACGCGGCTCGGGGCAGCACGCGGCCAGCCGGCTCAGGCGAGTCAAAGCCTGTTGAAGCCCGTCAAAGTCCAGTTGCCAGCTCAATCTGGTTCAGGGCGGCTCGGGGCGGCCTGGGGCGGCTCAGGCAACCCAGGCGGCCGCCAACGCCTTCATGCCGTCCGCAGCCAGCGCCGCAGCAGCATCCGCAACGCCCCCGGGTCGACCGGCTTGGGCAGCACGAAATAGCCGGCCTCCTCGGCCTCGGCCAGCGCGGCCGACTTCAGGTCGCCGGTCAGCAGCGCGCTGCGCGCCTGCGGCTGGGTCTGCTGCCACCGCTCGAGCAGCGCCAGCCCGTTCTCCGTTCCCGGCAGCCGCAGGTCGCAGAAGATGATGTCGGGCCGCAGGCCGCCGGCGAACATCCGCTCGGCCTCGGCGCCATCGGCGGCGCACGACACCCGCACGCCCCAGGCCTCCATCAGCGCGATCCAGGCATTGCGCACGTGGCTGTCGTCGTCGACCACCAGCACCTCGCCGTGCAGCCGGTCCGGCATCGCGTGCTGGGCCACCGCGTCGCGGCGCATCGCGCGGATCGTGGCCACCGACTCGGCCGGCGCCGGATTGAGCGTGAACCAGAACATCGAGCCCTTGCCCGGCACCGAGCGTACGCCGTAGGTCCCGCGCATCAGCCGCACGCATTCCTTGAAGATCGCCAGCCCCAGACCGAGCCCGTGCGAGCGGTCGCGCTGTGGGTTGTGGACCTGGAAATACGGCCCGAAGATGTCCGGCAAGTGCTCGGCCGGGATGCCGGCGCCGGTGTCCCAGACCTCGATGCGCACCTGGCTGCCGCGCATGCGGGCGCCGACCAGCACCCGGCCCTGGCGCGTGTAGCGCAGCGCGTTCTGCACCAGATTGAACAGCGCCCGGCGCAGCAGCACCGGCTCGGCCATCGCGTGCAGCTCGCCGGCCACGCGCGGCGACAGCCGCAGCCCGGCCGCCCGTGCGTCCCCGGCGAACTGGTCGCAGACCTCGCGCACCAGCTGGCCGACATCGCAGGGCTCGAGCGTCGGCAAGACCTTGCGGCCTTCCAGCTTGGACAGGTCCAGCAGCGAGCGGAACAGCAGATCGATGGTCTGCGTGCCGGCCGCGACCTGCTCGACCAGCGGCCGCAGCGCCGGCGAATCGTTGCGCGCGCGCAGCGCCTCGACCAGCATCACCAGCGCATGCACCGGCTGGCGCAGGTCGTGGCTCGCCGCCGCCAGGAAGCGGGATTTCTCCTCGCTGGCATGCAGGGCGCGCTCCTTCTCCTGCTGGAACTGCCGCGCCAGCCGGCGGCTTTCGCCCTCCAGCCGGATCGCCCGCACCAGCGAGCCGTGCAGGTTCAGCGCATGGCGCGCCAGCATCAGCGCATAGATCACCAGCAGCAGCCGGATATAGCCGCCGTGGCCGGGAAACGCGTAGCCCGCCAGCAACAGATTGGGCACCAGGATCGGAATGCCGACATAGAGCAGGTTGACCGGGGCCGGCGCCTGCGAGCTCGCGCCGCCGGCCAGCGCGCCGAGCGTCAGCACCAGCAGCACGCCGGAAAACACCGGGGACGACGACACCAGGTGCAGCAGCGCCGCGCTGCCCCAGCTCAGGCCCACCAGCACCGCCACGCCGCGCATCGGGTCGCGCCACTTGCGGGTATGGGCCGAGCGGCTCAGCGTCGGGATATCGCGCAGGTAGCCCAGGTAGAACCAGGCGCAACCGGCCGCCTGCAGCAGCATCACCGCGCACCAGGCCAGCAGCGCGCCGCGGCTGGCCTCGTGCCAGAAGGCGGCGGCCGTCAGTCCGGGCAGCAGCAGGGCCGCCACGATGCCGCTGGGCATCACGCGATGCACCGCGGCCAGCAATTTGGCCTCGGTATCGGCGTCCAGCGGCGGCGCGGGCGGCGGAAGGATGCGCTTGAGCAGCGCGATCAGGTTGGCGGGCGGCACCGGGAAGCGGCGTGCGTGACGGCGAGAATGTGGACGCGACATATCATGCCGACTTTCGCCGCCGTCCGCCACCGGGCCTGGGGCCTCGACACAGCCGAGGGTGCCCGCGCCACGGCCGCCCGGCAGGCACCGGGCAGTGTTGTGCCGCAAGGCGGGGGGAAAGCGCCCATTCCCTTTATAATCCTGCCTTTATCCAACCGATTGTCGCCGTCCTCGTGAAAGTCTTCCGCGGCCTGCCCAATGCCGAGAGCCGGGCACCCTGCGCACTGACCATTGGCAATTTCGATGGCGTGCACCGGGGCCACCAGTCCCTGCTCGCGCGCGCGCGCGCGGCCGCCGACGCGCGCGGACTGCCGCTGTGCGTGATGACCTTCGAGCCGCACCCGCGCGAATTCTTCACGCCGGACCGCGCCCCGACCCGCATCGCGCTGCTGCGCGACAAGCTCGAAAGCCTGCGCCGCAACGGCGTCGACCGCGTGGTGGTCGAGCACTTCAACGCCCATTTCGCCGCCCAGTCCCCCGAAGCCTTCGTCGAGAACGTGCTGTGGCACGGGCTGCATGCGCGCTGGGTGCTGGTCGGCGACGACTTCCGCTTCGGCGCGAAGCGCGCCGGCGACTTCGCCTATCTGCAGCAGGCCGGCAAGCGCTACGGCTTCGACGTCGAGCAGATGGGTTCGGTCTCCGAGGGCGGCGTGCGGATTTCCAGTTCGGCGGTGCGCCAGGCGCTGGCCGAGGGCGACCTGGACCACGCGCGCCGGCTGCTGGGCCATGGCTATGCGATCAGCGGCCACGTCGTGCATGGCCGCAAGCTGGGCCGCGACCTCGGCTTTCCGACGCTGAACCTGCGCATTCCGCACAAGCGCCCGGCCGTCAACGGGATCTTCGTGGTACAGGTGCACGGCATCGCCGACACCCCGCTGCCCGGCGTGGCCAGCATCGGCGTGCGGCCCACGGTCGAGGACGCCGGGCGGGTGCTGCTGGAAGTCCATCTGTTCGATTTCGACCGCAGCGTCTACGGCAAGCTGGTGCGGGTCGAGTTCATCAAGAAGCTGCGCGACGAAGCGCGTTTCGACTCGCTGGAAGCGCTGACCGCGGCGATCGCCAAGGATTGCGCCGACGCGCGCGCCTTCTTCGGCATGACCGAGCCCGATGCGCAGGCCGCGGCGGACGCCGCCGGCGCTGCCGGCACGCCGGCGGAGCGCACCACCTCGGCCACGGACCGAATTAGCTAGCGGCCGGCTTTCGCCGCGCATGCGCGCGCAGCCGGGTCACCGCCGACCCAGCCCCAATTTTCGCGCCGGCCCGCACCGCCCGGGCCGGGCGCTCACCGAATCGCCCTGAGAATCGTCATGTCCGACACCAAGCAAGCCAAGGCCGGCGCCAAGCCGGAGAACAAGAGCGCCGAGAAGAGCAAATACCCGGTGAACCTGCTCGACACCCCGTTCCCGATGCGGGGGGACCTGCCCAAGCGCGAACCGCTGTGGGTCAAGCAGTGGCAGGAAAAGAAGATCTACCAGGCGATCCGCGCGGCGCGTCGCGGCGCGAAGAAGTTCGTGCTGCACGACGGCCCCCCGTATGCCAACGGCGACATCCACATCGGCCACGCCGTCAACAAGGTCCTGAAGGACATGATCATCAAGGCGCGCGGGCTGAGCGGGCTCGACGCCGTCTACGTGCCGGGCTGGGACTGCCACGGCATGCCGATCGAGATCCAGATCGAGAAGCAGTACGGCAAGGGCCTGCCGGTGCAGGAGGTCCAGGCCAAGGCGCGCGCCTACGCGACCGAGCAGATCGCGCGCCAGCGCAAGGACTTCGAACGGCTGGGCGTGCTGGGCGACTGGGACGATCCCTACCTGACGATGAACTTCAGCAACGAGGCCGACGAGATCCGGGCGCTCGGCAAGATCCTCGAGAAGGGCTACGTCTTCCGCGGCCTGAAGCCGGTCAACTGGTGCTTCGACTGCGGCTCGGCGCTGGCCGAGGCCGAGGTCGAGTACAAGGACAAGACCGACCTGTCGATCGATGTCGGCTTCCCGTTCGCCGAGACCGACAAGCTGGCGCGCGCCTTCCACGTGCCGCTGGAAACGCTGGGCGCGAAGCCCGGCTGGATCGTGATCTGGACCACCACGCCCTGGACGATCCCGTCGAACCAGGCGCTGAACCTGCATCCCGAAGTCGAATACGCGCTGGTCGACACACCGCGCGGCTTCCTGATCCTGGCCGCCGAGCGCGTCGAGGAACAGCTCAAGGTCTACGAGCTGGAAGGCAAGGTCGTGGCGACCTGCTCGGGCGCGGCGCTGACCGAGATCCGCTTCCACCATCCGCTGGCGAAGATGGACGCCGGCTACGACCGCCTGTCGCCGATCTACCTCGGCGACTACGTGACCACCGATACCGGCACCGGCATCGTGCACTCGGCGCCCGCCTACGGCATCGAGGACTTCCAGTCCTGCAAGGCGCACGGCATGCGCGACGAGGACATCCTGAGCCCGGTGATGGGCGACGGCGTCTATGCCAGCTGGCTGCCGCTGTTCGGCGGCCTGTCGATCTGGGACGCCAATCCGCGCATCGTCGAGACGCTGAAGGCCTCGGGCAGCCTGTTCAACTCGCACCGCTACGAGCACAGCTACATGCACTGCTGGCGGCACAAGACGCCGATCATCTACCGCGCGACCTCGCAGTGGTTCGCCGGCATGGATGTGGTGCCCGCCGACAACGGCCCGACGCTGCGCGAGACCGCGCTGGCCGGCATCGAGGCGACCGCCTTCTACCCGTCCTGGGGCAAGCAGCGCCTGCACAACATGATCGCCAACCGGCCGGACTGGACGCTGTCGCGCCAGCGCCAGTGGGGCGTGCCGATGGCGTTCTTCGTCCACAAGGAAACCGGCGCGCTGCATCCGCGCACGCCGCAGCTGCTCGAAGCCGTGGCCAAGCGCGTCGAGCAGCATGGCATCGAGGCCTGGCAGACGCTGGACGCGACCGCCTTCCTGACCGAACTGGGCGAGGCCGACGCCGCGATGTACGAGAAGAACCGCGACACGCTGGACGTGTGGTTCGACTCGGGCACCACGCACTGGACCGTGATCCGCGGCTCGCATCGGGAAGACCTGTACGATGCGGCCGCCGATACGCCGGACGGCCGCCTGGCCGACCTCTACCTGGAAGGCTCGGACCAGCACCGCGGCTGGTTCCACTCGTCGCTGCTGACCGCCTCGATGCTGTACGGCAAGCCGCCCTACAAGGCGCTGCTGACGCACGGCTTCACCGTCGACGGCGAGGGCCGAAAGATGTCGAAGTCGGTCGGCAACACCGTGTCGCCGCAGGACATCGCCAACAAGATGGGCGCGGAGATCATCCGCCTGTGGGTGGCCTCGACCGACTACTCGGGCGAGCTGTCGATCTCCGACGAGATCCTGAAGCGCGTGGTCGAGGGCTACCGCCGCATCCGCAATACGCTGCGCTTCCTGCTGGCCAACCTGACCGACTACGACCACGCGCGCGACGCGCTGCCGCCGTCGGAATGGCTGGAAATCGACCGCTACGCCGTCGCGCTGACCGCGCAGCTGCAGAAGGAAGTGCTGTCGCACTACGACGTCTACGAGTTCCACCCGGTGGTGGCCAAGCTGCAGACGTTCTGCTCGGAGGACCTGGGCGGCTTCTACCTGGACGTGCTGAAGGACCGGCTCTATACCACCGCGCCGGACTCGAAGGCGCGCCGCGCCGCGCAGAACGCGCTGTTCCACATCACGCAGGCGATGCTGCACTGGATGGCGCCGTTCCTGTCGTTCACCGCCGAGGAAGCGTGGCAGGTGTTCGCGCACGGCACCGCGCATGCCGACACGATCTTCACCAGCACCTACTACACGGTGCCGGAGGTCGACCAGGCCGACGATCTGCTGCAGAAGTGGCACGCGGTGCGCGCGGTGCGCGCGGAGGTGACGAAGCAGCTGGAGGCGGTGCGGGCCGAAGGCGGCATCGGCTCGTCGCTGCAGGCCGAGGTGTCGATCCAGGCCGGTGGTCCGGCGCTGGAGGCGCTGGCCAGCCTCGGCGACGATCTGCGCTTCGTGCTGCTGACCTCGGCCGCCACGGTGTCGCCGGCGCCCGAGGCGGGCGACCTGCTGGTGACCGTGCATCCGTCCAGCCATGCCAAGTGCGAGCGCTGCTGGCACTATCGCGAGGACGTCGGCCATGACGCCGCGCATCCGACCCTGTGCGGCCGCTGCACCAGCAATCTGTTCGGCGCCGGTGAACCGAGGAGCCACGCCTGATGGCCGCGACCACCCGTACCGCCCGCGGCCGGGCCGCGAGCAACAAGAGCCGCAGCGGCACGCCGCTGCTGTGGCTGGCCTTCGCCGCGCTGGTCGTGGTACTGGACCAGTTCTTCAAGATCGTGATCGTGCGCAGCTTCGACTATGGAGAATCGCGCCCGGTCACCGGCTTCTTCAACCTGGTGCTGGTCTACAACAAGGGCGCCGCGTTCAGCTTCCTGGCCGACGCCGGCGGCTGGCAGCGCTGGTTCTTCACCGGGCTGGGGCTGGCGGTCGGCGCGTTCATCGTCTGGCTGCTGTTCCGCCATGCCGGCCAGAGGCTGTTCAGCCTGGCGGTGTCGCTGGTGCTCGGCGGCGCGATCGGCAACGTGATCGACCGCATCGTCTATGGGCATGTGGTCGACTTTCTCGACTTCCACCTGCGTGGCTACCACTGGCCGGCGTTCAACGTCGCCGACTGCGCGATCACGGTCGGCGCGGTGCTGCTGATCGTCGACGAATTCCGGCGGGTGCGCCGGCACTGAGCCCGCGCCGAAGCGCGCCGTGCGATGAGCCGGCGCGTCGTTCGGCGCGCCGGTATCATCGACTCCCTCCCCCTCGCATCGAAGGCCACTCCATGGATCTGCGCGGCAAACATCTCGTACTCGGGCTGACCGGCGGCATCGCCTGCTACAAGTCGGCCGAGCTGGTCCGGCTGCTGACCAAGGCCGGCGCCACCGTCCAGGTCGTGATGACCGAGGCGGCGACGCAGTTCATCACGCCGGTCACGATGCAGGCGCTGTCCGGGCGCCCCGTGTTCACCTCGCAATGGGACGGCCGGATCGCCAACAACATGGCGCATATCGACCTGTCGCGCGAGGCCGATGCGATCGTGATCGCGCCGGCCTCGACCGATTTCCTCGCGCGGCTGGCCAACGGCCTGTGCGACGACCTGCTGTCGACGCTGTGCATCGCGCGCGATTGCCCGCTGCTGGTGGCGCCGGCGATGAACCGGCAGATGTGGATGGCGCCCGCGACCCAGCGCAACATCGCGCAGCTGCGCGCCGACGGCGTCGCGGTGCTCGGTCCGGGCAGCGGCGACCAGGCCTGCGGCGAGGTCGGCGACGGCCGCATGCTGGAGCCGGAGGAACTGCTCGACGATATCGTGGCCCACTTCCAGCCGAAGGTGCTGTCGGGCCGCCGCATGCTGATCACCGCCGGCCCGACCTTCGAGGCGATCGATCCGGTGCGCGGCATCACCAACCGCTCGTCGGGCAAGATGGGCTTCGCGCTCGCGCGCGCGGCGCGCGAGGCCGGCGCCGACGTGCTGGTGGTGGCGGGCCCGACCGGGCTGCCGACCCCGCGCGGCGTCGCCCGCATCGACGTGCAGAGCGCTCAGCAGATGCACGACGCGGTGCTGTCGCAACTGCGCGGCACCGACGTCTTCGTCGCGGTGGCCGCGGTGGCCGACTGGCGCCCGGCCGAGGTGTCGGAGCAGAAGCTGAAGAAGGCCAACGACACCGACACGCCGACGCTGCGCTTCGTGCAGAACCCGGACATCCTGGCCACCGTGGCGGCCCGGCCGGATGCGCCCTATTGCGTGGGCTTTGCCGCCGAAAGCGAAAACCTGGAGCAGTACGGCGAGCAGAAGCGCCGCCGCAAGGGCGTGCCGCTGCTGGTCGGCAATATCGGCCACCACACCTTCGGCCTGGACGAGAACGAGATCGTGCTGTTCGACGAGCGCGGCGCCACGCGTCTGCCGCGGGCGGACAAGCTGGCGCTGGCGCGGCAGCTGGTGGCGGCGATCGCCGAGCGGCTGCCGGTCGCGCGGCCTTGACCGGCATCGCGCATATCACCGCCCCCTGCTTGTCTCCCCTCTCCACCTGAGGCGGAGAAGGGGAACACGGTCTCCCTTCGAGCCCCTGATCCCGTATTCCCGTATTCCCGTATTCCCGTATTCCATATTCCCGATTCGCACATTCCCATGACCGCTTCCCCGAACCCGACCGTCGAAATCAAGATCCTGGACGCGCGCCTGCACGAGTGGGGCCTGCCCAGCTACCAGAGCGACATGGCCGCCGCGATCGACCTGCACGCATGCCTGGACGCGCCGCTGACGATCGAGCCGGGCACGCCCGCGCAACTGGTGCCGGCCGGCATCGCGGTGCATATGGGCAACCCGTATATGGCCGCGACGATCGCGCCGCGCTCGGGCCTGGGACACAAGAAGGGCCTGGTGCTGGGCAACTCGATCGGCGTGATCGACGCCGACTACCAGGGCCCGATCATGGTCAGCGTCTGGAACCGCAATGCGCCGGGCACCGAGCCGATCGTGATCCAGCCGGGCGAGCGCATCGCGCAGATGATGTTCGTGCCGGTGCTGCGCCCGGTCTTCACGACGGTGGAAGCGTTCTCGAGCGAATCGGCGCGCGGCGCCGGCGGCTTCGGCTCGACCGGCGTGCATCACGGCGGCGCGGCAGCCTGAGGGTCGCCGGCGCGGTCACCGAGGCGGTCACTGGCGCGGTCGCCAACGCAGCCACCCACGCAGTCACCAACGCAGTTGCCGCCGCAGTCGCCGGCGCGGTCCCCTGCGCAGTCACCGGCCCGGTGACCGGGCCTCAGCGCTGCTCGAACAGCAGCGCGACGCCGGCGGCCGCGTGGGCCGGGATCAGCGTCTCGGTCGCGCTCAGGTCGAGGCTGGGCACGCCGGCCTCGCGCCACAGCGCGCGCGCCTGTTCCAGCGACGCGGTGCGCAAGCGGATTGCCGCATAGCCCGGCACCGCCTGGCGGATATGGCCGGTGCCGGTCGCGGCGGCAAGGGCCTGCGGGGTCGACAACACGAGCGTCGCGTCGCCGACGGCCAGGCTGCAGACGTGCTCGCTCAGCTGGGTCAGCTCGGCGCCCATCAGTTCGGCATAGGCCCGCGCGGCGGCATCGACCAGCGACGGCGCCACCACCAGGAACATCGTCCCGATCGCCTGCGCACCGTTCGCGTGCGTCATCCATTCCGGCCGCCACAGCAGCTCGGGCGTGCGGTGCTCGCACAGGAAGAAGCGGGCGCCGGGCGCGTCGTCCATCGCGGTTACGCGGAAGGTGGCCGGGTGTTCCGATCCGTCGTCCAGGCGCACCGGACGCGAGAACTCGACCGGCTCGGCGGTATGCCAGCCGCCGCCGCGCAGGGTCGCGGCATCGGCCACCGCATCGTCGCTGCGGCACGACAGCGCGGCGCAGCCCCCGCCGTGCTGCTGGCTGTGCCAGTAGTACTGCAGCGCCTCGCTGGGGCCGTCGACATGCATCAGCTCGAGATAGTCGCGAGCCAGCATCACGCAATGGTTCTGCGAGCCCAGCGTATGGAAGCCCCGCGGCGTCAGCGTGAAGCCGAGCCGTTGCCAGGTCTGCGCGGCGGCATCCAGGTCGGGGCAGATCACGACGGCATGGTCGAACTGGCGCTGCGCTGCGATGGTCGCTGTCATTGCCGCTGTCCTTGCGTCACGGTGGGACGATTGCCCGGATCGATCAGGGATCGGTCTCGGGGCGATTATTCGAACTGAAGATTGGCATGGCGGGCAACCGCCTGCCACCTGTCGTGCTCGCGCCGGACCAGCTGGCCCAGCGCTTCGGGTGTACCAGCCACGGGTTCGAGGCCATGCGCGGCCAGCGCCGAGGCGACCCGCGGCGCGCGAATCGCGTTCGACAGGGCGCCATGCAGGCGACCGACCACGGCCGCCGGCAGTCCGGCCGGACCGAACACGCCGATCCAGCCATAGGCCTCGAAGCCCGCCAGGCCCTGCTCCGCGACGGTCGGCACCTGGGGCAGCTGTGCCAGCCGGCGCTCGCCGGTCACGGCCAGCGCCTTCAGCGTGCGCGTCTGCAGGTGGGCCTGCACGGCCGCGTAGCTCGCCAGCACCAGGTCCGCCTGGTCCGACAGCACCGCCTGCACCGCCGGCCCCGTGCCCTTGAATGCCACGTGCCGCCACGACGCCCCGCCCTCGCTCGCCAGCGCCTGCGCGGCCAGCTGACTCAGGCTGCCGGAGCCGGGCGACGCGACCCGGATCGCTTCGTCACGCTGCCGGGCCAGGCCGATCAGCGCACGAATATTGTCGACCGGCAGCGAAGGATGGACGGCGACCACCAGCGGATGACGGGCCAGCTGCGAGATCGGGGTGAAGTCGCGGAAGGTGTCGTACGGCAGCTGCTTGTAGGCGATCGGCTGCAGGGCGAGGCTGTCGAAGGCCATCAGCAGCGTGTGCCCATCGGGCCGGGCGCGCGCCACCGCGGCCGCGGCCTGCAGGCCGGCGGCGCCGGGACGGTGATCGACCACCACCGGCTGGCCGAGCGCCTGCTTCAGGCCCGGCTGCAGCTGGCGGGCCACCACGTCGCCGCTGCCGCCCGGCGGGATCGGCAGCACCATCGCCACGTGGCCGCCGTACGTGCTCGCGGACTCGCCCGGCAAAGCGTGGGCGGTCAACGGGATCGGGGACGTCGCGGCCAGCGGCAGCGACTTCAGCATCAGACGACGCAGGCGAAACATCGGTGGCTCGTTCAGCTTGCCGGCAGGCTCGGCGCCGCGTCAGGCGGCGGCCCGCACCGTGCTCGGCCAAATGAATAGGGGCGGCATCGCTGCCGCCCCGTACTATTTTGCCGAAGGATAGCATGGAACGCGGGTGACGGGCCTTGTCCGCCCCGCCACCCGCTTCCTTTCCTGCGATCAGGCCTCCGCGCGTTGCTCGCTTTCCGGCGCCTCCGGCGGCTCGGTATCGATCTCGGCGAACTCCAGCTTGATCTGGTCCTTCTCGTCCAGGTCGACCACGACCTTGCCGCCCGACGCCAGCTGGCCGAACAGCAGTTCGTCGGCCAGGGCCTTGCGGATCATGTCCTGGATCAGCCGTTGCATCGGACGCGCGCCCATCAGCGGATCGAAGCCCTTGCGCGCCAGGAACTTGCGCAGCTTCTCGGTGAAGCTGGCCTCGACCTTCTTCTCGTGCAGTTGCTCTTCCAGCTGCATCAGGAACTTGTCGACCACGCGCAGGATGATTTCCTCGTCCAGCGAGCGGAAGCTGATGATCGCGTCGAGCCGGTTGCGGAACTCGGGCGTGAACATCCGCTTGATGTCCGCCATCTCGTCGCCCTGCTCGCGCGACGACGTGAAGCCGATCGTCGCCCGGTTCATGGTCTCGGCGCCGGCGTTGGTCGTCATGATGATGATCACGTTGCGGAAGTCCGCGCGCCGGCCGTTGTTGTCGGTCAGCGAACCGTGGTCCATCACCTGCAGCAGGATGTTGAAGATATCCGGATGCGCCTTTTCGATCTCGTCCAGCAGCAGCACGCAGTGCGGCTTCTTCGTCACTGCCTCGGTCAGCAGACCGCCCTGGTCGAAGCCCACGTACCCCGGGGGCGCGCCGATCAGGCGGCTCACCGCATGGCGCTCCATGTATTCGGACATGTCGAAGCGGATCAGCTCGATGCCCATGATGAAGGCCAGCTGCTTCGCCACTTCGGTCTTGCCGACACCGGTCGGGCCGGAAAACAGGAACGAGCCGATCGGCTTGTCGGTCTTGCCCAGGCCCGCGCGCGACATCTTGATCGCGGAGGCCAGCGCCTCGATCGCCGGATCCTGACCGAACACCACCGACTTCAGATCGCGGTCCAGCGTCTGCAGCTTGCTGCGGTCGTCCTGGTTGACGCTCTGCGGCGGGATGCGGGCGATGCGCGAGACGATGTCCTCGATCTCGCCCTTGCCGATGGTCTTCTTCTGCTTGGACTTCGGCAGGATCCGCTGCGCTGCGCCAGCCTCATCGATCACATCGATCGCCTTGTCGGGCAGATGACGGTCGGTGATGAAGCGCGCCGACAGCTCGGCCGCCGCGGTCAGCGCCGCCGAGGCGTACTTGACGCCGTGGTGCTCCTCGAAACGCGACTTCAGGCCGCGCAGGATCTGCACGGTCTGGTCGACCGAGGGTTCGACCACGTCGATCTTCTGGAAGCGCCGCGAAAGCGCCGCATCTTTCTCGAAGATGCCGCGATATTCAGTGAACGTCGTGGCGCCGATGCACTTGAGCTGGCCCGACGACAGCGCCGGCTTCAGCAGGTTGCTGGCGTCCAGCGTGCCGCCCGAGGCGGCGCCCGCGCCGATCAGCGTGTGGATCTCGTCGATGAACAGGATCGCGTTGGGGTTGTCCTTCAGCGATTTCAGCACGCCCTTGAGGCGCTGCTCGAAGTCGCCGCGGTACTTGGTGCCGGCCAGCAGCGCGCCCATGTCCAGCGAGTAGACGACCGCCTTCTCGAGGATGTCGGGCACCTCGTTCTTGGTGATCCGCCAGGCCAGGCCTTCGGCGATCGCGGTCTTGCCGACGCCGGCCTCGCCGACCAGCAGCGGATTGTTCTTGCGCCGCCGGCACAGGACCTGCACCACGCGCTCGACTTCGCTCTCGCGGCCGATCAGCGGATCGATCTTGCCGGCCTTGGCCAGCGCGTTCATGTTCTGGGTGTACTGCTCCAGCGGGCTTTCCTTGCCGTCGCCGCCCTCGCCCTCGGCCGCGCCGTCGCCATGCTTGGCGGGCTCGGACTGATCCTTGCGGATGCCGTGGCTGATGAAGTTGACGACGTCCAGGCGCGTCACGCCCTGCTGTTGCAGGTAGTAGACGGCGTGCGAGTCCTTCTCGCCGAAGATGGCCACCAGCACGTTGGCGCCGGTGACTTCCTTCTTGCCGTTGGAGGTCGACTGGACATGCATGATCGCGCGCTGAATCACGCGCTGAAAGCCGAGCGTCGGCTGCGTGTCCACCTCGTCGGTACCAGGCACGACGGGGGTGTTGTCGACGATGAAATTCTTCAGGCTGGTGCGCAGGTCCTCGATATTGGCCGCGCAGGCGCGCAGAACTTCCGCTGCAGTCGGGTTGTCCAGCAACGCCAACAGCAGGTGCTCCACGGTGATGAATTCGTGGCGTGCCTGCCTGGCCTCGACGAAGGCCATATGCAGGCTGACTTCCAGTTCTTGCGCAATCATGCTTCCTCCATCACGCACTGCAGTGGATGCCCTGCCTGCCGCGCGTGCGTTGACACCAGCTCGACCTTCGTCGCGGCGATATCCCTGGTATAGATACCGCAGACTCCCTTGCCTTCCCGATGGACGGTCAGCATGATTTGCGTCGCCGTTTCTCGGTCCCTGCTGAAATACTGTTGCAGGATCATGACGACAAACTCCATCGGAGTGTAGTCGTCGTTCAGCAGGACGACCTTGTACATGGCCGGCGGTTTGAGCGCCTGCTCTTTCCGCTCCAGTACGGTGCCTGCATCGCGTTGTGGGACATTCGCCAGCCGTGTAGCCATGGCTTTATTCTAACCCCTCCGCTCAAGTCTGCAATTTGGGCAAAAGCTGTCGGTTTCAAGGGCCAGCTACCATTTCCGGACCAATCCTCGCCCCTCCAACCGCGCCGCCCGGCGCAGCGGGGAACGGCGTGCCCGAGGGCGTGCCCCAGGGCGTGCCAATACGCGCTGCGCGAGCCGTCACAGTAGCACGGTTGCCCGCCGTCCCATTCCTGCCACATTGGCATCAGGGTCGGGAATGTGCCGGGTTGACAGTCTGATTGTTTGCCAGAAGAATCGTTCGGACATTCAGGTCCGGTCCCGCGAGCCAAAGCAACAGACCGGACCTCGAGTGCTCCGTGAGCAGGGAGGCCTACGGAGCTGGCAGCGGCGCCTCGACAGAGGCGCTGCAGTGTTTGGTGCAACGGTGCGTTGCGCCGGCGGCTGGCCTGAGCGCCCCCCTGTTTGAAATCTGTTTTTTCGTTGGGGGAGTTTATGGCAAGCGGTACGGTCAAATGGTTCAATGATGCCAAGGGCTTCGGGTTTATCACCCCGGACGACGGTAACGAAGAACTGTTTGCGCACTTTTCGGCTATCCAGATGAATGGCTTCAAAACCCTGAAAGAGGGCCAGCGCGTTTCGTTCGAAATCGTGCAAGGTCCGAAGGGCAAGCAAGCCACGAACATCCAGAGCGCCGCCTGAGCGCGACATCGCGACCGCACCGGCCGACAGAGCGCGCGGCGGTCGCTACAGGCTTCGGCGGCAGGCGTCCGGCGGGGGCAATCGGATCATCGATTGCCGAGGCGCAGGTCGTTGAATCCTGGGGAAAGGGCCCGGCAATGCCGGGCCTTTTCCATTCCGGCAGCCCCGCATCGGCCGCCCACATCGACCGCCGGCATCGGTGACCCATATCGGCCGCCCACATCGACCACCTCCCTGGGGCCATAGATCCTGGCCACCCACCTTGGCCGCCGAACTTGGCCACCCACCTTGGCGACCCACCTTGGCTGCCAACCTTGGCCGCCGACCTTGGCCGCCCACGTTGGTCGTCCACCTTGGTCGCCTACATCGGCCCGCTTTAAACCCGGCTCAAAAAACAAACCCCCGCTACCTGACGGCAACGGGGGTTCGCGCCAACACCGCGCACCGCGCAGCCAGAGGCAGCGCGACGCGCGCGAAGCGGGCGATTACATATTGTCGATCATCACCTGACCGAAGCCCGAGCACGAGACCTGGGTCGCGCCTTCGAGCAGGCGGGCGAAGTCGTACGTGACCTTCTTCGACAGGATCGACTTCTCCATCGACGAGATGATCAGGTCCGCCGCCTCGGTCCAGCCCATATGGCGCAGCATCATTTCGGCCGACAGGATTTCCGAACCCGGATTCACGTAGTCCTTGCCGGCGTACTTCGGCGCGGTACCGTGGGTCGCTTCGAACATCGCCACCGAATCCGACAGGTTGGCGCCCGGCGCGATGCCGATGCCGCCGACCTGCGCGGCCAGAGCGTCGGAGATGTAGTCGCCGTTCAGGTTCAGCGTGGCGATCACCGAGTACTCGGCGGGACGCAGCAGGATCTGCTGCAGGAACGCGTCAGCGATCGCGTCCTTGACGATGATGTCCTTGCCGGTCTTCGGATTCTTGAACTTGCACCACGGGCCGCCATCGATCAGCTCGGCACCGAATTCCTTCTGCGCCAGCTCGTAGCCCCAATCGCGGAAGCCGCCTTCGGTGAACTTCATGATGTTGCCCTTGTGGACCAGGGTCACCGAGGGCTTGTCGTTGTCGATCGCGTACTGGATGGCCTTGCGAACCAGGCGCTGGGTGCCCTGCTTCGACACGGGCTTGACGCCGATACCCGAGGTTTCCGGGAAGCGGATCTTCTTGACGCCCATTTCGTTCTGCAGGAAGGCGATGACCTTCTTGGCCTGCTCGCTTTCGGCTTCCCACTCGATACCGGCGTAGATGTCTTCCGAGTTCTCACGGAAGATCACCATGTCGGTCTTCTCGGGCTCGCGCACCGGCGAGGGGACGCCCTTGAAATAGCGCACCGGGCGCAGGCAGACATACAGGTCCAGCTGCTGGCGCAGCGCGACGTTCAGCGAGCGGATACCGCCGCCGACCGGCGTGGTCAGCGGGCCCTTGATCGAGACCACGTATTCACGCAGCACGTCCAGGGTTTCGTCGGGCAGCCACACATCCGGGCCATAGACCTTGGTCGACTTCTCGCCGGCGTAGATCTCCATCCAGGAGATCTTGCGCTTGCCGGCGTAGGCCTTGGCCACGGCCGCGTCCACCACCTTGATCATCACCGGGGTGATATCGAAGCCGGTACCGTCGCCTTCGATATAAGGGATGATCGGGTTGTCCGGAACATTCAGCGAGAGATCCTGGTTGACCGTGATCTTCTCACCGGCCGGGACCTTGATGTGTTGGTACATGACGTCTCCAGTACGGAACGGGGGTTTTCGAACGGCCGGCGGGTTCGTGACCAGACGGCGAAATGCGGGCCTAGCGGGAGGCATTGTAACGGCCCTCGCGACACCGGCATTGCTGCATCGCGAGACTGCGTCCTATCTGAGTCTTATATAAGACACAAGACCGGTTTCGTATTATGCAGCAATTTTTCATCATCCGCCATCCCGGACAGCCGCTTGCGTCATGCCCGCTGCGGCATACTGGCGCCTTTCCCGCACCGGTTTTCCCATGACATTGATCGCCCTGAACAAGCCGTTCGGCACCATGAGCCAGTTCTCGCCCCATCCGAGCCGGCAGACGCTCGCCGACTGGATCGCGATGCCGGACGTCTATCCCGCCGGCCGGCTCGACGCCGACAGCGAGGGGCTGCTGCTGCTGACCGATGACGGCGTGCTGCAGGCGCGCATCGCCGACCCGCGCCAGAAGCTGGCCAAGACCTATCTGGCGCAGGTCGAAGGCGTGCCGGACGAGGCCGCGCTGGCCCGGCTGCGCGCCGGCCTCGACCTTGGCGACTTCCAAACCCTGCCGGCGCAGGCCACGTTGATCGACGAGCCGGATTTCCTGTGGCCGCGCACGCCGCCGATCCGCTTTCGCGCCGCGATCCCGACGCAGTGGCTGGAGATCGTGATCCACGAGGGCAAGAACCGGCAGGTGCGCCGCATGACCGCGGCGGTCGGCTACCCGACGCTGCGGCTGGTCCGGGTCGGCATCGGCGCGCTGGACCTGCGCCAGCTGGGTCTCGCCCCGGGGCAATGGCAGGAGGTCGCGCCGCAGAGCCTGGGCATGAGCGGGCCTGCCCGTGGCGCCACGCCCGTCCGGCCTCGGCCAAGTTCCGGTGGCGCCAACTCGGGCCGCACGAAGTCGGGCCGCACGAGCCCCGGCCCTACCAATCCGGGCCGCACCGGCACGAGCCCTGAAAACGCCGGCCCCGCCAAGGCCCGCCGTACCGACGCGGGTCGTACCAACACCGGCCGCACCAACGCCGGCCGTACCGACTCGGACCGGACTGCCGGCCCCAGCCGCCGCCGGCGGCCGGGCTAGCCGCGCTGCGCTATGCTTGCGGCTGCGTTCCGCTGCGGTTCCGCCGCGTCGCGCCGCGTTTTCCTGACTCCGCCGACATGACCCTCGCCCTTTCCGCCATGCCTGTCCGCTGTCCGTCGTCCGCCGCGCCGCTCGATTGCGCCCTCCTGTCTTCGCCCCGCCGCCGCCTGGCACGCCGGCTCGCCGCCCTCGCCTGTGGCGCGGCGCTGCTGGCACCGCTCGCGCACGGGCAAACGCAAACGCAGCAGCGGCTGCCGGTGGTGTCGCTGAGCGCGGGCATGTACGTGATCCGCGCCGAGGTCGCCGCCGATCAGCAATCCCGCCAGCAAGGGCTGATGTACCGCAAGTCGATGCCCGCCAACGCCGGCATGCTGTTCGTGTTCGAGCAGAAGGCTGGTCACTGCTTCTGGATGAAGAACACCGAGCTGCCGCTGTCGATCGCCTTCCTGGCCGACGACGGCACCATCGTCAACATCGAGGACATGCGGCCGCACAGCGAGGACAACCACTGCCCGAAGGCGGCGATCCGCTATGCGCTGGAGATGAACCAGGGCTGGTTCGCGCAGAAGGGCATCAAGGCCGGCGCGAAGATCGGCGGCCTGCCCCCGCAATAAGACGGCCCCGTAAAGAGCAGGCCGGAAGGAAGACGCGGCCTTCAGAGGCCGCGTCGGCATCGCAGGGCCCATCAGGCCCCGATCCGGACTTCAGTCCCGGAAGTTGTTGAAGTCCAGCGGTGCCTCGGACACGTCCTTGCGCAGCATCGCAATCACGTTTTGCAGATCGTCGCGCTTCGCGCCCGACACGCGCACCGCATCGCCCTGGATGCTGGCCTGCACCTTGATCTTGCTGTCCTTGATCATGCGCACGATCTTCTTGGCCAGATCGCCGGTGACGCCCTTCTTGATCGTGATGACCTGCTTGACCTTGTCGCCGCTGATCTTCTCGGTCTTGCCATAGTCGAGGAAGCGCACGTCGACATTGCGCTTGGCCATCTTGCTGAGCAGCACGTCCTTGACCTGGCCGAGCTTGAAGTCGTCATCGGCAAACGCGGTCAGTTCGCCTTCCTTCTGCTCGACACGGGAATCGGAACCCTTGAAGTCGAAGCGCGTCGAGATTTCCTTGTTGGCCTGCTCGACCGCATTCTTGACCTCGACCATATTCGCTTCGCACACCACGTCAAACGACGGCATCGCCTACTCCTTCTGTATTTCCGGTACCTCGGACCTCGGTACCCTGTTCGATCCCTGAACCTGGCCGGCCCTCGCCGGCGGTTCCGTATAATCCAGCCAACCCTGCAGTCCAGGCCGTTCCGCTCCATCCCCCTGTTCGGGCATCCTCGTCCGGCAACTTTTTCCGCATGGCAGATTTCCACGAATTTTATCCGCTGCGCCAGCACAACACATTGAGTTTCGACGTACGCGCGCGCTTTGCGATGGCGGTGCGCAGCGAAAGCGACCTCGTCGAGGCGCTCGCCGACCCCCGCGCCGCGCAGCGGCCGGTGGTCGTGCTGGGCGGCGGCAGCAACGTGGTGCTGACCGGCGATCTCGATGCGGTCGTGCTGCTGATGCAGATTCCGGGCTACACCGTCGCCAGCGACGACGACGCCTGGCTGGTGACGGTGGGTGCCGGCGAGAACTGGCACGCAACCGTCAATCGGACCATCGCCGACGGCATGCCGGGGCTCGAGAACCTGGCGCTGATCCCCGGCAGCGTGGGCGCCGCGCCGATCCAGAACATCGGCGCCTACGGCGTCGAGCTGCGCGAGCGCTTTGACAGCCTGCGCGCCTGGGACCGGCAAACCCGCGGCTTCGTCACGCTGAGCCTGAGCGATTGCGCCTTCGGTTATCGGGACAGCCTGTTCAAGCAGGCCGGCCGGGATCGCTACGTGATCACCGCGGTCACGCTGCGCCTGCCGCGCCGCTGGCAGCCGGCGCTGGGCTATGCCGAACTCGCCCGCGAGCTGCACGATCATCCGGCACCCGATGCGGCCGAGATCCGCGACGCGGTCATCGCGATCCGCCAGCGCAAGCTGCCCGACCCCGCGGTGCTGGGCAATGCCGGCAGCTTCTTCAAGAATCCGGTGGTCAGCGCCGCCCAGCGCGACGCGCTGGTGGCCGCGCATCCGGACCTGGTCAGCCATCTGCAGCCGGACGGCAGCTACAAGCTTGCCGCGGGCTGGCTGATCGATCGCTGCGGATTCAAGGGCCTGCGCGAAGGCCCGGTCGGCGTGCACGAGCGGCAGGCGCTGGTGCTCGTGCACCATGGCGGCGGCGACGGCCGTGCGCTGCTGGCGCTGGCGGCGCGCATCGCCGATACGGTGCGGGAGCGCTTTGGCGTCGGGATCGAGCCCGAGCCGGTGGTGCTGTAGTCCGGACGGTAGTTCCGGCGGTAGCTTCGGCGGTACTGCGAGCGCCCTTTCCCCCCTCCCCCGGCCCGTCTCCCGCTCGCGGGAGAGGGGAGCATGCCCACAGCGGCTCGATGGTTCCCCGCCGATGTTGGCCGCCGAGGTTGCCCGCCGGTGCTTGCGCGCTGACCGGTTACAACGGCAGATCCTGCAGGAACTCCTTGCGGATATCGACGGTGCCGCGCTTGCCGACGGCATCGTAATGCTGCTCGAGCCAGGCCTGCGCGGCGGTGCGTCCGCGCTCGCGCAGCATCAGCAGGAAATTCCAGTCGGTCACCAGCTTGGTCGACGACGACAGGTCCGCCAGCGCCTCGTCGGCGCGGATCGAATGCAGCAGGATGTATTTGAGCTTGTCGCGGTATTCGGGCTTGAGCCACTCCTCGTCGAGCAGCTTCTGCACAAAGGCGATCGCGCGCATCTCGCGCAGCAGCGACGCGTTGAAGGTGATCTCGTTGAGCCGCTCCATCACTTCCTGCGGCTGCGTGGGCACGTCGGGGCGCGAGATCGGATTGATATGGACGACCAGGATGTCGCGCGTCGCGGTCTGGTAGAAGAACGGGAACAGCACCGGATTGCCCATGTAGCCGCCGTCCCAGTAGTACCGCTCGCCGATCTCGATGGCCGGATACAGGTACGGCAAACAGGCCGAGGCCAGCACCGCGTCGACGGTGAGATCGGCGGTCTGGAACACCCGCACGTTGCCGCTGTTGACGTCCGTGGCGGCGATGAACAGCTTCGTTTCCGGGCAGGCTCGCACGCGCTCGAAGTCGACCTGATCCTCGAGCAGCGAGCGCAACGGGTTGAACGTGCTGCCCTGCGCGGTCGCGCTCCACCAGCCGGACCACATCCGCATCCAGTCCTGCAGCGGCCAGCTGTTGCCGGGCTGGCCGGACAGCCAGTCGACCGTCTGCTGGCCCAGCGTCGAGAACGGCGAGCCGGCGCGCGACACGCCGAACCAGAAGTCGTGCAGCTTCTCTCGCGCGCGCTCAGGCCCGCCTTCGAGCAGGCCGTCGATCATCACCACCGCGTTCATGGAGCCGGCGCTGGTGCCGCTGATGCCGTCGAAACGCAGGCGGCCATCCTCCAGCAGCGCGTCGAGCACGCCCCAACCGAAGGCGCCGTGCGCGCCGCCGCCCTGCAGGGCGAGATTGATCGGCTTGTGTCGATTGGCCATGCGGAACTCCGTGAAGCGGGGCGATCAAGGGGGACGATCAGGAGAGACGGCCGCGCCATGCGCGCGGCCGCGGACGCGCGGCGAGCGATCAGCCGAAGTGGCAGACGTAGTCGAGCGTCTGCTGCACCTCGATATCGAAGCTGCTGTCGCCCGGGACGTTGAACTGCTGGCCCGCGCCGTAGGTTTGCCATTCGTCGGAGCCCGCCAGCCGCACGCGGCAGACGCCGGCGTTGATCTCCATGATTTCCGGCGCGCCGGTCTTGAAGGTCAGCGAGGCGGGGAAGATCACGCCCAGCGTCTTGCGGGTGCCGTCCGGAAACAGCACGGTGTGGCTGACACATTTGCCGTCGAAATACAGATTGGCTTGCTTGACGACGGAAACATTGTCGAACTGGCTCATGGTGACTCTCCTGATGAACGATGGATGTTGGGGGGCGGACCCACATGGACCTACGTGGGCCTGAAAGGACCTGCGCGGACATATGCCAACCTGCGCGGACATGAAAAGAGGGGCCGCCTGGGCCCCTCTCCTTCCTTACCGATGCGCGTGGCAGCCGCTCACTGACGGCTTACTTGCCGCGCTGGCGGCGCGCATTCTCGGCGATGCGCATGCGCAGCGCGTTCAGCTTGATGAAGCCGCCGGCGTCGGCCTGGTTGTAGGCGCCGAAGTCGTCGTCGAAGGTGGCGATGGTCTTGTCGAACAGCGTGTCCTTCGAATCGCGGGCCAGCACGATGACGTTGCCCTTGTACAGCTTGACGCGCACCCAGCCGTTGACGTTTTGCTGCGTATGGTCGATCAGCACCTGCAGCGCGCGGCGCTCCGGGCTCCACCAGTAGCCGTTGTAGATCAGGCTGGCGTAGCGCGGCATCAGGTCGTCCTTCAGGTGGGCGACTTCGCGGTCCAGCGTGATCGATTCGATCGCGCGGTGGGCGCGCAGCAGGATCGTGCCTCCCGGCGTTTCATAGCAGCCGCGGCTCTTCATGCCGACGTAGCGGTTCTCGACCAGGTCCAGACGGCCGATGCCATGCTTGCCGCCCAGGCGGTTCAGTTCGGTCAGCACTTCGGCCGGCGACATGCGCTTGCCGTTCAGCGCGACGATGTCGCCCTGCTCGAACTCGATGTCGAGGAACTCGGGCGCGTCCGGCGCCTGCTCCGGCGACACCGTCCAGCGCCACATGTCTTCCTCGGCCTCGGCCTTCGGGTCTTCCAGATGGCGGCCTTCGAACGAGATGTGCAGCAGGTTGGCGTCCATCGAGTACGGCGCGCCGCCCTTCTTGTGCTTCATGTCGATTTCGATGCCGGCCTTCTCGGCGTAGGCCAGCAGCTTCTCGCGCGACAGCAGGTCCCACTCGCGCCACGGGGCGATGACCTTGACGCCCGGCTCCAGGCCGTAATAGCCGAGCTCGAAGCGGACCTGGTCGTTGCCCTTGCCGGTGGCGCCGTGCGACACGGCGTCGGCGCCGGTGCTGCGCAGGATCTCGATCTGGCGCTTGGCGATCAGCGGACGGGCGATCGACGTGCCCAGCAGGTATTCGCCTTCGTAGACCGCATTGGCGCGGAACATCGGGAAGACGAAGTCGCGCACGAATTCTTCGCGCAGGTCGTCGATAAAGATGTTTTCGGGCTTGATGCCGAACTTGAGCGCCTTCTGGCGAGCCGGCTCCAGTTCCTCACCCTGGCCGATGTCGGCCGTGAAGGTGACCACCTCGCATTGGTAGGTGTCTTGCAGCCACTTCAGGATCACCGAAGTGTCCAGCCCGCCGGAGTAGGCGAGCACGACTTTCTTGATATCGCTCATGTTCGACTCGATGCGCAAAAGAGGCGCGGACCGGCAGGTAAGACAGTCCGCACATCGGATATGGAAAAACGGAAAGCCGCTATTTTGACATGACCGCCCGGGCTTGGGCGCCACATCGCCGGACGGCGCGGCTCGGACGCCAGGCGATCGACCGGATCATCGATCCGACGCGTCGCTCAATAGCGCCCGCACAGCAGGTACTCCATCAGCGCCTTCTGCACGTGCAGCCGGTTCTCGGCCTCGTCCCAGACCACGCTCTTGGGGCCGTCGATCACGGCGGCCTCGACTTCCTCGCCGCGGTGCGCCGGCAGGCAGTGCATGAACAGCGCGTCGGAATTGGCGCGGTCCATCATCGCGGTGGTCACCATCCAGTCCTGGAAGGCGCGCTTGCGGACCTCGTTCTCGGCCTCGAAGCCCATGCTGGTCCAGACGTCGGTGGTCACCAGATCGGCGCCCTGGCAGGCGGCCAGCGGGTTGTCGAAGACCTTGACCAGGCTCGCGGCGCTGGCGGGCACCATCGCCGGATCGAGCTGGTATCCCGGCGGCGCCGAGAAATGAAAGGTGAAGCCCAGCCGTTCGGCGGCCTGGATCCAGGTATAGGCCATGTTGTTGGCATCGCCGATCCACGCCACCACCTTGCCGCGGATGCTGCCGCGGTGCTCGATATAGGTGAAGACGTCGGCCAGCACCTGGCACGGATGGTATTCGTTGGTCAGCCCGTTGATCACCGGCACGCGCGAATGGGCGGCGAAACGGTCGATGATCTCCTGGCCGAAGGTGCGGATCATGATGATGTCCACCATGCGGGAGATCACCTGCGCGGCGTCCTCGATCGGCTCGCCGCGGCCCAGCTGCGAGTCGCGCGTGTTCAGGAACACCGCGTGGCCGCCCAGCTGGTGGATGCCGGCCTCGAACGACAGTCGCGTGCGGGTCGAGTTCTTCTCGAAGATCATCGCCAGCGTACGGTCGTGCAGCGGATGCCAGGTCTCGTAGTTCTTGAACTTGGTCTTCAGAATCCGGGCGCGGTCGAGCAGGTACTCGTACTCCTTCGCATCGAGGTCGCTGAATTGGAGGTAGTGCTTGATCGGCGTAGGGCTCATAAAACAAAGAAGGCGGCTCGATGGGGACACGCGAGGCCATGAACGGTCATGGAACCACGCTGTCGCGGAGCCGCCTTTCGCGTCGCTTGCGCAATGTGAGTTCAGGAATCATAAGGGATTATTCCTGCTTTGGCGAGCCTGGGCGGGCGCACGGCCGGGCCGCCGGGGAGCCCTCCCCGGCTTATGCGGCAGTCTTATATAAGATATAATACTCGCTGATTCACGCGGGGCCCGGCATACCCTTGCCGCCGCCCGCCGCCGGCATCAAAAGTGCCCCCGCCACGACCGACGCCCCGCCTTCCGGCCAGATTCGCGCGAACCCATCGCCGCTCGCCGCGTCAAACGGGCGCCCGTTGCGGGTTTCCCGTCGAGTCACCAGCCTCACCGCAGTCCATGAATTCCACCGTTCGCCAGTACTTCATCCAGGGCATCACCAAGGAAGGCAAGACCTTCCGTCCGAGCGATTGGGCTGAACGGCTGTGCGGCGTGATGGCGCAATTCCGCCCGCCCGGCGATACCGGCGATCCCCGCCTGACCTACTCCCCTTACGTGCGCCCGGTGATGTCCGGCGGCGTCAAATGTGTGGTGGTCGATGCGCGGCTGCGCGAGATCGAGCCCAAGGCGCTGGACTTCGTGCTGAACTTCGCGCGCGACAACCACCTGCAGCTGGTCGAGGCCTGCTCGCTGGATTGAGTGCATCGACGAATAAGCGCGGGAGCGCGCCGAGGGCGAAGGGCAAGGACGAAGCGCAATGCCGCAAATCGGAAGCGCAACGCCGAAGCGCAATGCCGAAGCGCCAAGCGGAATGCAAAAAGCCCGTCATCGGACGGGCTTTTTTACTGCGCCGACCGCGCGCCAGGCGCGGCCGGTGAACGCGGCAATCAGGCGGCCATGGCCTTGATCGCAGCCGACAGACGCGACTTGTGGCGCGCTGCCTTGTTCTTGTGAACGATCTTCTTGTCGGCGATGCTGTCGATCACGGCTTGCGAGTTCTTGAAGATCTCGGCAGCAGCGGCCTTGTCGCCGGCGTCGATCGCCTTGCGGACTGCCTTGACGGCCGTGCGCAGACGCGAGCGCAGGCTGGAATTGTGCGCGTTCTGGGCGACGGCTTGACGCGCGCGCTTGCGAGCTTGTGCGGAATTTGCCATTTCGTAAATATCCTGAATTCAGATGCGTGCGTGGATTGCACAAGAGCGACCCGGGATGCACTGACACACGAATCCGGAACGCAACTATCTTCTCGAATCGGCGATTATACACACAAGATCGAAGCCGCCGCAAGGAAGATCCCGCCCGTCGGCGAAGGCGGCGGGCCGCGCACACCAATCCGTATAATTGGCGCCACAATTGGCGGGCCCAGGCTCGCCCGGTGTGGTGGCATTGCAACTTTCGGCGCTCCGCGGCCGTCTGACTGCGATCCGCCGCCCGGCGACGCGTCCCGGCGGCGCCACAACCGTTTCCTCTCCTCCCCGACCTTGAACCTGCTCAAATCGCTCGCCACCATCAGCGGCCTGACGATGCTGTCGCGCATCACCGGCCTGATCCGCGAGATCCTGATCGCCCGCGCGTTCGGCGCCTCCGACATGACCGACGCGTTCAATGTCGCCTTCCGCATCCCGAACATGCTGCGCCGGATCTTCGGCGAGGGCGCCTTCCAGCAGGCCTTCGTGCCGATCCTCGGCGAATACCACGGCAAGCGCGGCGACGAGCCGACCCGGCTGCTGGTCGATGCGGTCGCCACCGTGATGGCGTGGGCGCTGGCCGCGGTGTCGCTGGTCGGCGTGCTGGCCGCCCCGGTGATCATGACGATCGTCGCGACCGGCTTTCGCGGCGACAACCAGACCTACGACGCGGCCGTCTTCATGACCCGCGTGATGTTCCCCTACATAGGCCTGATCTCGATGGTCGCGCTGGCCTCGGGCGTGCTGAACACCTGGCGCAACTTCGCGGTGCCCGCCTTCACGCCGGTGCTGCTGAACCTGTCGCTGATCGGCGCCGCGCTGTTCGTCGCGCCCCATCTGCAGCAGCCGATCTACGCGCAGGCCTGGGGCGTGCTGGTCGGCGGCCTGCTGCAGCTGGCGATCCAGGTGCCCGCGCTCAAGCGCATCGGCATGCTGCCGCGCATCGGCGTGAACCTGCGCGCCGCCTGGCGCGACCCCGGCGTGCGCCGCATCCTGCGGCAGATGGGCCCGGCGCTGCTGGGCGTGTCCGTGGCGCAGATCAGCCTGATCATCAATACCAATATCGCCTCGCGCCTGGCCACCGGCAGCGTGTCCTTCCTGACCTATGCCGACCGCCTGATGGAGTTTCCGACCGCGCTGCTCGGCGTGGCGATCGGCACGATCCTGCTGCCGAGCCTGTCGAAGGCCAGCGCGCGCGAGGACAGCGTCGAATATTCCGCGCTGCTCGACTGGGGCCTGCGGCTGACCTTCCTGCTGGCGATCCCGAGCGCGATCGGCCTCTATGTCTTTGGCCGGCCGCTGACCGCGGTGCTGTTCCACTACGGCAAGTTCGACGCCCATGCGGTCGAGATGACCAGGCTCGCGGTGATGGCCTACGGCGTCGGCCTGGTCGGCCAGATCCTGGTCAAGATCCTCGCGCCCGGCTTCTACGCGCGGCAGGACATCCGCACGCCGGTCAAGATCGCGATCGCGATGCTGGTGATGACGCAGCTCGCCAACCTCGCCTTCGTGCCCTGGCTCGGGCACGCAGGGCTGGCGCTGTCGATCAGCGTCAGCGCGACGCTCAATGCCGTGCTGCTGTTCATCGGCCTGCGCCGCGTCGGCGTCTACCGGCCCGCGCCGGGCTGGTGGCTGTTCCTCGCACAGCTGTCGGCCGCGGCGACGCTGCTGGCGGGCGTGCTGCTGTGGTTCGCGCGCACCTTCGACTGGGTCGCCCTGGGTACCACCCCGCTGCTGCGGATCGCGCTGATGGCCTCGTGCCTGGTGCTTGCGGCGGTCGTCTACTTCGGTACACTGTGGCTCACGGGCCTGCGCTATGCTGCCTTCAAGCGCAAAGCAGCCTGAAGACATGGCGCCGGCCGCAACCAGGAACCGCTATGACCTCGACCAAAGTCCTGGACTATTTTGCCGCGCTGGTGGCGGACGACAGCGGTATCCCGCTGACCGAAACGGCCCTGTCGATCGCACAGGATGCCTACCCTGACCTGGATCTGCAGGCCGAACTGGCCGCCATCGACGTATTGGCCCTGCGGCTGAAACGGCGGATCGCCGACGGCACCCCGGCCATCCAGCGCCTGCGCCTGCTGAACCATTTCTTCTATCGCGACCTGGGCTTCGGGCCCAACGCGAACGACTACTACGACCCCGACAATTCGTATCTGAACGTGGTGCTGCGGCAGCGGCGCGGCATTCCGATCTCGCTGGCAGTGCTGTACATGGAGCTGGGCCAGCAGATCGGCCTGCCGCTCAAGGGCGTTTCCTTCCCCAACCACTTCCTGCTGCGGATGTCGATTCCGGCGGGCGAGGTCGTGCTCGATCCGCTGACCGGCGAGACGCTGTCCAAGGAACAGCTGCAGGACATGCTGGACCCGTACCTGGAGCGCGAGGGCATCGCCGATCCGAACGCGGTGCCGCTCGGCCTGTTCCTGCAGACCGCCAGCCATCGCGAGATCATCGCGCGGATGCTGCGCAATCTGAAGGCGATCTATCTGCAGGAGTCGCGCTGGCAGCGGCTGCTGGCGGTGCAGAACCGGCTGGTGATCCTGCTGCCCGATTCGATCGAGGAAGTGCGCGACCGGGGCCTGGCCTACGCGAATCTGGAATGCTTCCGGCCCGCGCTGGAAGATCTGGAGGCCTATGTCAGCGCCCGGCCCGATGCGGCCGATTCGACCCAGATCCGCGACCGCATGCCGGCGCTGCGGATGATGAGCCGGTCGCTGAACTGAGCGGGCGAACGCAACCGGGCAAGGAAGAAGGGAGAGACAGAGAAAGAGACAGGCCGGCATCGCGAAGATGCCGGCCTCGCAGCAAGCCGCGTCCTACGACACGTCTTACGACACGCGGCGGCGCTTGTCGCCGCGCCGCAGCAGCCGCCACAGGCCGCCCAGGATCAGCGGCACGATCGCCGCGCTGATGCCGGCCAGCACGATCAGGTTCAGGTACTGCTTGATGAAGGGCAGGTTGCCGAAGAAATAGCCGGCGAACACCAGGCCGAACACCCAGATGACCGCGCCGAGCACATTGAAGAACTGGAAGCGCGCGAACGTCATCTGCGACACCCCCGCGACGAAGGGCGCAAACGTACGCACGATCGGCACGAAGCGCGCGATCACCAGCGTCTTGCCGCCGTGGCGCTCGTAGAAGTCGTGCGTCTTGCGCAGCGCCTGCTGGTCGAGGAAGCGCCATTGATGGTCGAACACCTTCGGGCCGATCCAGCTGCCGATCCAGTAGTTGACGGTATTGCCGCCGATCGCGGCGGCGAGCAGCAGCCCGATCAGCACCCACTCGTTCATCGCCCCGGTGGCGCAGAACGCGCCGGCGATAAAGAGCAGCGAATCCCCGGGCAGGAAGGGCACCACGACCAGGCCGGTCTCGGCAAAGACGATCGCGAACAGAATGGCATAGACCCAGGCGCCATATTGCTGAATCACGGTGCCGAGATACTTGTCGACGTGCAGCAGCATGTCGATGAACTGCAATACGATTTCCAAGACGTTCCCCATCTTTGTCCAGCCCGACATCATACAAGACGAACGTGGCCGCACCGGTGGCGTAAACCCCCCATCTGCGGCAGGGGTGCGAGCTTCCGCACGCAATGGGGCACATCGCTCCCGCGCCATCCCCGCCCCGTCCCCGACGCGTCGCGGGCCCGTTCCGCTCCCATGCCGCAACGAGGCCGGCACGTATAATCGCTGCCATGTCCGCGCCACCCTCCTCTCCTGCCTCCGCCGCCGCATTTCCCGCATCGGGCACCACCCCGGGTGCCGACCCGCGTGCAGACCGCCCGCAGCGCCGCCTGGCCCCCTCACGCCCGATCCGCCCGCTGCCCGATCAGCTGGTCAGCCAGATCGCGGCCGGCGAGGTGGTCGAGCGCCCGGCCTCGGTGGTCAAGGAGCTGCTGGAGAACGCGCTGGACGCCGGCGCGACGCAGTTGTCGGTGCGGCTCGAGGAAGGCGGCGTACGCCGCATCGTGATCACCGACAACGGCTGCGGCATCCCGGCCGAGGAGCTCTCGGTCGCGCTGATGCGCCATGCCACCAGCAAGATCGCCTCGCTCGATGAGCTCGAATCGGTGCTGACGCTGGGCTTTCGGGGCGAGGCGCTGGCCTCGATCGCCTCGGTCTCGCAGCTGGTGCTGACCAGCCGCACGGCGAACTGTCCCCACGCCAGCCAGATCCATGCGGACACCGGCGCGCTGCAGCCCGCCTCGGGCGGGGTCGGCACCACCGTCGACGTGCAGCACCTGTATTTCAATACGCCGGCCCGCCGCAAATTCCTGAAGAGCGAACAGACCGAGCTCGGCCATTGCCTCGAGGTGATCCGGCGCATCGCACTGGCCCGGCCCGACGTCACGCTGTCGGTCCATCACAACGGCAAGCCGATGGAGCACTGGAATGCGGGCGATGTCGCCACGCGTACCGCGCAGGTGCTCGGCAGCGAATTCGCCCGGGCGCGGCTGCCGCTGGAAGAACAGGCCGGCGAGCTCGCGCTGTACGGCTTCGCCGGATTGCCGACCGCCTCGCGCGGCCGTCCCGACCAGCAGTTCTTCTTCGTCAATGGCCGCTTCGTCCGCGACAAGCTGCTGACGCACGCGGTGCGCAGCGCCTATCAGGACGTGCTGCACGGCGACCGTTTCCCTTCGTACGTGCTGTGCCTCGACCTGCCGCCCGAGCTGGTCGACGTCAACGTGCACCCGTCCAAGATCGAGGTGCGCTTCCGCGAGTCGCGCGCGGTCCATCAGTTCGTCTACCACGCGGTGCAGCGCTGCCTGGCGCGCCAGGCGGGCGAAAACGGCGACAGCCTGCATACCGGCGACGACGGCATCGGTCATGGCGGCCAGGCCCCGGCGCTGCGCGTCGCCGCCACCAGCCCCGCGCAGC